>JAEUWI010000048.1 GCA_016791475.1 Candidatus Hydrogenedentota bacterium | reverse complement strand
ATCGATGGGACCTCTTTTGGAAAGAATACTTGGCCCTACAGCACGCCGCTTGAGCGGTAGTATTAAAACTGCACCCTAAGAAATAAGAAATGAAGCCGCCGCCGGCACGGGCGCAGTGAATGAGTGACTGGACTATCTTTACGCCGTTGGGATCAGTCACCTCGAACATATTCCGACCCTTGGCGGGCCCCGACAGGCTGAGACCGTCCCACTGACCCGCGAAGATGTAGTAGTCGTCTCCGAATCGGATGCTGTCGACCCACGCCAGGATTTCCTGTTGGATTTTCTGCTCCGTGACGTCCAGGTATTCCGCCGTGCCGATGGTCCAGTCCAGCGGCGCAAACTGCATCACGTAAGACACCTTCTGTCTCGGTGCGCCGTTTGGCGTTGACGGGGGGCATGAATAGGTAATGTGTCCTTCCCCTTTTTCCTTGCCCAGGTCCAGCAGGGTCCGCACGGTGGCCCCGTCCGGCGAGGCCAGGCCGTCGGAGGCTTCGCGCTCCGGGCGTTCGGTGGAAACCTCGAGGGTGCCATCGGCGGCGATAGCGAAGTAGCAGCCCCGGCCGTCATCATAGCGCATGCCCCGAAGACTTTCCCGGATCAATTCCTCCAGCGCGGGGCGCTCCATGGACTGCTGGTAGGTGGAATAGAGGCGCGCCGCAACCGCGTGGGCTTCGACGACCCGTGCGCGAAGCGTGGACTCCAGTTCAAGTTCCGCACGCCGGCTGCGGTATTGGATCGCGCCGGCAACAAGGTCCACCTGTTCCTTCATGAGCCCCTTGCGCGCCTCAATGTGGGTCTCCCGCAGCACCGCGGCGGACTGGTTGAAGCGGCTGTACTCCGTGAGAATCCACAGGGCGCCCGGCACCAGCGTGGACAGCAGGGCCACCACGATCATGTTATACAACAGCGTTTGAGGTATGCTTGGCTTCTGGGACATCCCTGGCTCCACTTGTCCTGAAACGAACACCCGAACCGATGCTTCTCCGCACGATGGCGGCCCCGCAAGTCTCAGTCTGCCCAGTGTTTGGAGGAATCGCTATCCCGAGCGATCCCCCTTCTTCCGCCGGCGGCACGAAAGCCGGCGCGCGACTCAACCGTGATAGGTTGATAGCTTGAAAAGTGTAATACGATTGAAGGCGGGAATCCAAGTATCCATTCTCCGGGACCTCGGGCGCGGGATGGGTTGAACTCGGCCCCGGCGGCGGGCCATCATGGTGGCCAACCCGCCGCCCGTCGGCCATCCACCGCTTTGGAAAGGTATCGCCCGAAATGCGCAACGCTCTTCTCGCCTTGAGTATCGCCCTGGCCGCGGCCCCCGTCTGCGCCCAGCCCGCCGATGGCTCGACTCCGCCGCCCGTCATTGAACACGAACTGACGGGCGACCGTCTTCCTTGGACCAGCGACAAGCCTCGGTTCGCGCCCACGGATTTTCAGTTCGCCGTGATCTCCGACAATACGGGCTCGCCCCGACCGGGTATTTTCCGGGAGGCGATGGAGAAGGCCGATCTGCTCCAGCCCGCCTTTGTCATCAGCGTGGGCGATCTCATTGAAGGCTATGTGGACACGAAGGAGGAACTGAACGCCCAGTGGGACGAGTTCATGGGCTTCCTTGATCCACTTTCTGTGCCCTTCTTCTTTGTGCCCGGCAATCACGACGTGGGACGAAAACTGTGGCACGACGTCTATCTGGAGCGGGTGGGCCCCTCCCACTATTACTTCATCTACCAGGACGTGCTCTTCCTGGTAATCAACTCCAACGATGGCGAAAACATGGGCACAGGCTACGGCGACGCCCAGCTCGCCTGGGTGAAGGAGGTGCTCGAAAAGCACACGGACGTCCGCTGGACTTTCGTGTTTCAGCACAAGCCCTTCTGGCTGCAGGAAAAGGACGAATGGGCCAAGGCCGCCCCGCTCTTTGAAGGCCGGAAGCACACGTTCTTCGCGGGCCACATTCACAATTACGCCTATGCCGAGCGAGGGAACATCCAGTATGTGACGCTGGCCACCACGGGCGGTGGTTCCGCCATGCGCGGACCGGCCTTCGGCGAATTCGACCACCTGATGTGGGTGACCGTAACCGACGAGGGCCCGAAGATGGCCGCCATCGCATTGGATGGGATCTTTCCGGCGGATTTCCGAACGCCGGAGCTTGCGGCAAAACTGCGGAGCTTCCGCGACCGCAGCGCGGTGACCACCAACCCGGTCATCATGGCGGGCGAGTCCATGACTTCGGCCTCCTGGGAAATATCCGTGACCAACCCCTGGGATAAGCCCCTGCGCTTCAAGGGCCTGGTGGAGGGCCCGGACGGGCTCAGCGTAACGCCGGGCAGCATCAGCGTGGTGGTGCCGCCGGAGAGCACGCTGACGAAAACCGTGACGGTAACCTCGGACAAACCACTCACACCACAAACCATCCAGCCCATCGCATTTCACTGGACCGGGGTCTACGACGCATTCAACGCGCCGCCCATGCAGTTCAGCGATGTACTTCGGTTGCTCTCCGAGGGGCCACACGAAGTCGTGAAGCGATCGGGCGTCGTGGTGGACGGCAAGCTGGACGAATGGGGTGTGCTCCCCTATGCAATGAATCAGCCGGGCCAGATCTACACCAACGAACTCGCGTGGAAGGGTCCGCAGGATATGACCTTCCGCTTCGGCCTTGCCCACGATGGCACGACGTTGTTTGCGGCGCTCGAAGTGGACGACGACGATATCAAAGGCGACGGTGTGAAACTCTGGCAGGACTTTGCCCTGATCTTCGCCCGCGCCGCGGGCGCGGACCCGGCCGCGACGCCCCTGACGGAGGAGTCGGTGGTTTCCATCGTGGAAGGTCCGGATATCAGCCCCGAGGAAAAGTCGGGCTATGAGACGAACGACTCCAAGTACGTGGCGGCGGATCTGGGCGGCACTTCGGCCTTTGTCCAGGGCGAGGGCCGCATTACCTATGAGTTCGCCATCCCGCTGGCGTCCCTGGAAAAGGTGGGCGGCGCGAGCACGGAGCACATCCAGTTCAATATTGGCGTAAACGACTTCGACCCCTCGGACGCGCGGCTGGGCGTATCGCTGCTGACGTGGCGGCCCTCCTGGTCCACGCCGGCCCACTTTCCCGAATCCGGGATCTTCACCCTGAAATAGACCGCATGGGCCGCATGGCATCCTCCGCCATGCGGCCCATGAATCATTGAAACCCGTCAAGCCCCGCGCGTCGCGGGGCTTTTCTATTTCCGTTGCAGACCCGGTATCAGGCGCTCCGCATTCTTGAAGTAGAACTTCTCCAGTACATCGCGGGGTAATTCGAGGCATTCCACCGGCATTCCCTTCACCTCCACGCCGCCGACTCCGGAAAAATATTGCCAGTCGCGCCGGTAGTGTCCTTCGGCGTTGGCCGCGATCTTCGCCGCTTCCTCCGGGGAATAGGCACCCGATTCCGGAAGATCGACGCCGATATCCGAGCCGTAAAGAACGCGGTCCTGATACCGGATAAAAAAGTCCCGCACCTCTTGTGTCGGCTGGCGACTCAAGTCGGCGGATCGCGCGGCAATGTCCACGTGGAAGTTCGGATATCGGTCCAGATAGGCGCCCAGTATCTTAACGTCGTGCTCGAGGCTTCCGAGGTGCGCGCCGATCATCGTGAGGTTGGGGTGTTTCTCCAGCACGCGACTTCGGGCCGCGATCACGGTTTCGTGGGCCGGAATGTCGGACTGCGTGTAGAAGTGCCACTCGGGATGGCGCGAATAGTAACTGTAATGCACGCTCGCCCGATCCAGCGGCAGCCACGCCGCGAGGGGCTCCGCAAAGTGGGATAGCAGCGGCCGGCCCGAGCGCGCGAGGTGTTTGTAGATCGGATCGAATACGGGATCGTCCGGCATGAGCCAGGAACCATCGGGCCGCTTGAGCTCCAGGCCCACCTCCTTGTATATCTTGACCATCACCGCACCCTGGGAGAAGGCCTCGTCGAGGTAGCGGATAACTTCCTCCGCATAGCCCGGTTCATTGCGCCGAGTCAGGTCGAAGGTGGGGCAGTAGTCAAATTGCCGGGGGTGGGCTTCGTGGAGGCCCTGAACCCACCCGCGTTTCGCGACCAGCATGGCCGGGTCATTGCCTCCGTCGCATATGTTTACGACACGGAAGTCAATCCTGGCCAGCATCGCATCCAGTTCGGGCAGGTCCGCATACACATGGGCGTGGGCGTCTATTTTCGGCATCGATTCGAAGCCCGGGGCGGGCTCGGCGGCCACAGGGAGCACCGCTGCGCCGATGCAGCAGGCGGCGACAAGTGTGCGCCTGTTTACTGGGAAGAGTCTGGTCATCGATTTTCCTTCACAGGCGTTCCTCACGAAGCGGCCGAACACGAGCCAGGCGCGCGCGATCGTACGGCAGGGCCGGGTAATTCGGGAAAGAGCTGAAAGGCGAGTGGCGCCCTACTTGGGCTTCGCCATCATGGAAACGAAGGCCATGAAGTACCCGTGGTCGAGCTCGTCCCACATCTTCTCTTTCATGAACTGGAGCGCGAAAAAGGTGTCCATGGCGTCTTTATAGGATCGTTTTGTGGTCAGCGCGTCGAAAATATCCGCGATGGTTGAGATTCGAGCCCAGGGGGATATCTCGTCGCCCGCCAGTCCGTCAGGATAGCCCCGACCGTTCAATTTCTCATGATGGTGGCGCGTCACATCCAGGGCGATGGCGCTGGTCTCGCCCTGGGCCTTCAGAATCTCGTAGCCGTGGACCGGATGCATGCGCATCTGCTCCCATTGTTCTTCGGTCAGCTTGCCTCGGGAATTGGTGATGTCCGCGTCAATCTTTCGTTTTCCGATATCGTGCAATAGAGCACCGTGGCCAAATTCGTTCACTTCCGGCCCCGTGAAGCCCAAGCGATTGGCGAGTGAGACGCTGTAGACGAAGACATTCACGCTGTGGGTGTACGTGTAGTAGTCGTAGGAGGTGAGCTGCATCAATTCATGGAGGGAAGTGCTTTCCTTGAACAGGAAGCCCACCATGCTGCCCACCATGTTCCTGCTCTGTTGCACCATCTCCCCCATGTCCGGCTTCTGCAGAATCTCCTGGACGAGGCCCTGGGCCGACTCATACAGCAGGGTGGCCCGTTCGTTGACGGTGTGGGACGAATCTGAAAGATACTCGGGCAGGATCTTTTCGGTATAGCTCAGCCAGGCCTGGCGATCACTCCGCTGCACGAGAAGCTCTTCAACCTGATTGGCTTGCAGACGGCGGCGGATCTCCTCCGTAAAGGGGAGACTGGGATCGCGATACAGCACGGGCGCGCGACCGGGCTGCGGCTGGAGATACAGGCTGAAGCCGGTGGCCAGGTCGTTCTGGAGGGCGTCTATCCGTATGGGAAAGTAGCCGACCGGCGCGTTCTGCACGGTATTGCTAAGAAGACTCAAGGTCGGCGGTCCTCTCTTCAACCGTACCATCCATCGGGGCGGCGCCGGACTCGGGCGTTCCACCAAACACGAGCATCATGATTCCTTCCGAGATGGCGTCGGCCGCCACGGGTCGCGCCAGCGTGCGCGCTGCGGCACCCATCCGCGCCAGGGCTTCCACGTCGTCCAACATCGCCGTGACCGCGTCAAAGAGCGCATCGCCGGTGCAGTCCGAATCGGCGAGGACGCGACCGGCGCCGGCCTCCTCGAAGGCCGCTGCGTTCTGCGCCTGATGGTTGTCGGTCGCCAGGGGGTAGGGTACCAGAATACAGGGCTTTCCCAACACCGCGAGCTCGGCCGTGGTCGACGCGCCGGAGCGGCCCACCACCAGATCGGCGGCGGCGCAGGCCGAAACCATATCGTCCAGAAAGGCATGGAGCCGGAGGCCGCTCCGGTACCGCTCAGTCCGCTTGCGCAGCCCTTCGATGTCGCCGTGGCCCGATGCCCAGATCAACTGGATTCCTCGGGACATCCAGTCATCCAGGCGGACCTCAACGGCCTCGTTGATTTGGCGGGCGCCCTGGCTTCCGCCGCAGACCAGCACGACCGGGCGCTCGGGATCGAGCTGAAAGGTGGCGCAGGCCTCTTCGCGCGATGGCGGCATGACAAACTCGGGCCGGACCGGATTACCCACGAAGGTGGCGCGCTCGGCGGGGAAATCCCCTTTCGTGTCGGGAAAACTGAGGTATATCCGAGAGGCCCGTGCGGCCAGCATCTGGTTGGCCATGCCCAAACGGCGGTTTTGCTCGTGGATCACCGTGGGAATCCCAAGGCGTTGCGCGGCCATCATCAGCGGCAGAGACACGTAGCCCCCCACGCCGAACACCACTTGCGGCTTGAAGGAACGGAGCAGCAGGACGGCGTGCAGCAGGCTCAGCGCCAGCCGGGCCCCCACCCAGATCTGCCGGATACCGCGCTTGCGCGGCCACCCGGAAATGGGAAGGGAACGAAAGGGAATAGCCCGCTGACGACAAATACGCTCTTCGATCTTGCCCTTGCAACCCACCCACTGGGTGCGCAACTGGGGATCGCGGCGGCTGAGTTCTTCAAAAACGGCGATGGCGGGCGAGGTATGTCCCCCGGTCCCACCGCCGGTGATCATGATACGCATAAGGAAACCCTTGATTGGCAGATAAGGCAATCAGAATACGGGATAGACGCGGAGAATACAATCCCGGCGCCAGATTTCCGCTTCAGTGGGTGTGGGTACGTTTCCCGTGGGAAATCTGCTCGCTGCCTTGCATCCCGATATTGCTGAGGATGCCCGCCAGGCCCAGAAAGACGATCAGGGCCGTGCCGCCGTAGCTGATGAAGGGCAGGGGAAGCCCCTTGGTGGGCAGGAGCCCGGTCGTCACCCCCATGATGATGCCGGCCTGCAATGAAATCAGGCTTACGATTCCGGTGGCCAGCAGGGCGCCAAACATGTCCTGAGCGTTGATAATGATGCGATAACCCGCGTAAAGCAAGCCCGCGAAGAGTCCCAGAACGGTCAGGGTGCCGACCAGGCCGAACTCTTCGCCGATAAGGGAATAGACAAAGTCGGTGTGGGAGGCAAAAAGGTAACCCAGCTTTTGCTCGCTGGCGCCGGCTCCTTTTCCCCAGAGGCCGCCCTGAGCAAAAGCGGAGTAGGACTGGATCAGGTTAAAGCCGGAGTCCAGGGGATCATGCCAGGGATCGCGGAAGGCGAGGAGACGCTCGACGCGGTGCGGGCTGGTTACAATCAGGGCAACCACGCCGGCCGCCAGGGGCACGCAACTGGCCACGAGATACTGGTAAGACACGCCCGCCACCGCCATCATGATAAAGGCCACGCCCATCATGAGCACCGGGACGCCCAAATCGCGCTCCGCCAGAACGAGCCCGGCGAAAAGCACGGCAATGAAGGCGGGCGGCAGGAAGCCCGAAAAAAACTTGCGGAGGTTTTCCCGGTTGTCGGTGAGCTTTACGGCGAGAAGTAGAATCAGGGCAAACTTGCCGAGCTCCGAAGGCTGGAGTTGAAAGCCGGCAACGCGGATCCAGCGCTGGGCGCCGTTCACGGTATCACCAACGAGCAGCACGAGCACGAGGAGCGCCAGGGTGCCCAGCACGACACCCCGGAAGATCAGGCCATCTTTCAGGCGGTGATAGTCGAAGCGCGCGGCCACCAGCATGACGACAAAGCCGATCGTCAGCGCGTAAACCTGGGTACGCAGCTCCCCCGCGCTCTCGTCGTAGCCCCGGGCGCTGAACACCATGAGGCAGCCCGCCAGCGTCAGGGCCAGCACCAGGGTTATTACGGCGGTCGTTTCCCGTTTCATCGCACAGGCTCCTTGTTGGAGAGGTCCGCCACCAGTTGCTTGAAATGGGCGCCTCGTTCTTCAAAATTGGTGTATTGGTCAAAACTCGCACAACCGGGGGACAACAGCACGATGCCGCCCGTCGGTGTTGCCGCCACAGCCGCCGCCAAGGCTTCCGCCATGTCATGGACCAACGTCAACGGCACGGAAGCGCCGAAGGCCTCGGCAAGGATGGGACCCTCCGCGCCCATGGCGACAAAGTGAGATACTTTTTCCCGCACGAGGGGCACCAGGCTGTCATAGCTGCTGCCTTTGCCTTCGCCGCCGGCGATAAGGGTCACGGGTCGGTCGAAGCTCTCCAGCGCGACGCGGAGGCTATCTATGTTGGTCGATTTCGAGTCGTTGTAGAAGGCCACGCCGTCCCGATCACCGGACCATTCCAGGCGATGCTCCACGGCCTGAAAGGACTCCAGCGCGGCCAGACAGGATGGGGGCTCCAATCCCGCGCCGTAGAGCACGCCGAGAGCCGCCAGGGCGTTGGCCAGGTTGTGTCGGCCCGGAACGGGACAGGAAAAGGGCAGCGCATTGCCCTCGACCCGGACACTTGTGCCGTCCCAGAGAAGTTCGCATTCGGATTCGGGGTCGAGACTGAAGTGGAGACGCCGAACGCCGGGCGGGGTCACCATGGTTCGGACCATGGGGTCGTCCCCATTCAAGACGGCCGTTTCGAGGGCGGTGGACTGGTTCGCGAAGAGGCGCGCCTTGGTATCGGCGTAATTCTCCATGGTCCCATGACGGCCCAGATGGTCGGGGGTTACATTGAGCACGGCGCCGCTGCGCGGCCGAAAGGCGTCAGCGGTCTCCAACTGATAACTGCTCACTTCCAGCACAAAGTAATCGGGACGGGGATTCGTGGCCACGGCGCTGGAGAAGGACGTGTGGTTGTTGCCGGCGAGCACGGCGTCATGGCCCAGGGCGCACAAGACGTGGCGGATCATTTCCGTCACCGTGGTTTTCCCATTGGTACCGGTCACCGCGAGGATAGGGGCGTCCGCAAAACGGCTTGCCAACTCGAGCTCGCCCATCACGGGAATACCGCGCCGGCGTGCGGCTTCCAGCGGTGCGATGGCGGGTGGCACACCGGGGCTCAGCACAATAAGATCGGCGTTGAGCCACGCCCGGTTGCTGTGCCCGCCGGACTCATGGGGAACGCCGAGGCGGTCGAGTTCCGCCTGCCATGGGGCGAGGCGCGGGCCTGCGCCGCTATCCGTCACGAAGGGCCGGGCACCTTGCCGCACAAGCAGGGCGGCGGCGCCGGCGGCGGAACGCCCCATCCCGACTATCGTCACGTTGATCCCATGCCAATTCATCGCCGTCACCTCACCGCAATTTCAACGTTGCAAAGCTCATGAGCGAAAACAGAAAGGCGATGATCCAGAATCGCACGGTCACCTTGGTTTCCGTCCAGCCGAGCAGTTCGAAATGGTGATGGAGCGGCGCCATGCGAAACACGCGCTTGCCCGTCATCTTAAAGGAGGCCACCTGAATCACCACGCTGCCGGCCTCCATCACGAAGAGCCCGGCGACGATGGGCAGCAGCAGTTCCTGTTTCGTGAGGATGGCCATGGTGGCGATGGCTCCGCCGAGGGCGAGGGAACCCGTGTCGCCCATGAAGACTTCGGCCGGGTGGGCGTTGAACCAGAGGAAGCCGAGGCCGGTGCCCAGGAGCGCGGCGCCGAAAACGAACAGTTCGCTGGCTTCGGGAATGTGCGTCAGGTAAAGGTAGTAGGACCAGTCGGCGCGACTGACCACATAGGCAATGGCGGCGAAGGTGAAGATGGACACCACCGACGTGCCGGCCGCCAGCCCGTCGAGGCCGTCGGTAAGATTCACCGCATTGGAGACACTGACGATGATAAAAATCACGAAAAGTATGTAGAACGGTCCCAGAGGGATGAGGACATCTTTGAAGCCCGGGAGTCCCACGCGCGTGTGGAGGTTGGAGACGCTCCCCGCGATTACGCCGGGCATCGAGGCTTCGAGCACCCGCCGGTTGTAGCGCACTTTGTCCACGTCGTCGAGATCGTCGAAGGGCGTTTCGGAGAGGCGCTTGTATTCGGCATCCATGGCCGCCTCGGGGATGGAAAAGGTGTCCGCCCATCGACCCTGATTCAGGGCCGCGTTCATGGAGACCAGCACGGGAATGCGGTAGTCGACCGGTAGAAACTCCACGCTTTCGGACAGCTTGAGCACGGACCGCAATTCATGATCCAGACTGGCCCAGATGCGGCCGCCGGGCGAATCGGCGGGCTGGTCCTCGGCGGCGACCAGGGTCCTGGTGAGCAGATTCCAGTCCTCGATATCGCGGGGGCCGACCCACATGTCGCCGAGGGTGATGGGATTAAAGAAGAGATACAGGCCCAATAGTCCGCCCGTGAGGATCTGGCCGAAGAACTTGGCCCGGGCGCTGAGGCCGTCGTTGTGTTTGCGCTTGAGCTTGATGAAGTCGTCGAGAAAGCCGACAGCGCCGAGCAACACGAGTACGCCGACCGCGACCCAGAGCAGGCGGTTGGTCAGGGTGCTCCAGAGCAACAGGGAGAGCACCGTGGAGAGAATGATGATCACGCCACCCATGGTGGGTGTGCCCGCTTTGCCCTTGTGAAGAGCATGGAGATCGGCAACGTGGTCCTTCTTGATAATCTGGCCCACTTTCAACGCGCGCAGCAGGGCGATCAACCGCGGCCCGACCAGCAGGCAGAATAGAAAGCCCGTGATCGCGGCACCGCCCGCGCGCACCGTGTGGTAACGGAATACGTCGAGTTCGCTGATGTAGGGGATAAGGGCCTGAGTGAGGTAATACAACATAAACTAGGGGGCTACTCCTCGCCGACCGGCGGGAAACGCCGCTCCAGTTGCTCCGCAACGCGTTCCATGCGCATACCTCGGGAGCCTTTGAGAAGTATGGAATCGCCTGGTGCGGCTGAGAGAACGAGGGCATCGGCGATGGCTTCGTGGGAATCGAACGCTTCCGACCGGAGGATTCCGGCCTCGCGCGCGCCGGCTATGATATCACAAGCGTGCTCGCCGTAGGCAAACACGGCGTCCACGCCGTGCTCTCCGGCGAGGCCGCCGACACGCCGATGCAGGGCCGCGGCGTCTTCGCCCAGCTCGAGCATTCCCCCCAGCACGGCGATGCGCTTTCCTTTGACCGCGCGGGCGGCGAGCGCCTCCAGTGCGGCGGCCATGCTGGCGGGATTGGCGTTGTAGGTATCGTCGAGTAATTCAAAGGGCCCCACGGTCCGCACCTTGAAGCGGGCCGCGGCGCCGCAGGCGGCGCGCAGGGGTCCTTCGAATTCCGTGATGCCATGGCGCAACCCCACGGCGACGGCGAGCAGCACGTTGGTCGCGTGCGCCGGCACAAGCAGAGGCAGACGAATCGTACCGACAGGGTCGATATCCAGCACCATTTCGCCGGAGGCATCGAAGGACTGGGACTTTAGAACCACGTCCCCCTCGCGACCGAAGCGCACAATCTCACCGCGGAAGTTCTCGCCCATGGCGCGGCACCAGGGATTGTCCATGTTCTTATAGAAGCACCCGTCGGCGTCGAGGCTGTTGACAATTTCGCTCTTGGCCCTGGCGACGGCCTCGATGCTGCCGAAGCCTTCGAGGTGGCTCGGCGCGACGATGGTCACCGCGGTTTCCGTGGGTCGGGCGATGCCGCACAGTTGGTCAATCTCCCCGACGTGGTTCGCGCCCATCTCGATTACGGCGAAGGAGGTGTCCCGATCGATGCGCAGGAGCGAAAGCGGGCAGCCGATGTCGTTGTTCAAGTTGCCTTTGGTTTTCACGACCGTATAGCGGCTTTCGAGCAGTGCGGCCGTGAGATCTTTTGTCGTCGTCTTGCCACAGGAACCGGTCACGGCGAAGATGGGGATATCGTGACTCATGCGATGGCGGGTGGCCCAACACTGCAACGCGCCGAGCGGATTGGTTACTTCGAGGCAAGGGCCCTCGGCATGGGGGCGCTTGCAGATGGCGGCGGCGGCCCCCCGTACGAAGGCTGCGGCCACGAAATCGTCCGCGTCGAAATTCGGCCCTTCCAGGGCTACGAAGAGGTCGCCGGGCGCTATCGTGCGCGTATCCGTCGAAACGCCGGTGACGGCCACATCGCCGTGGGCGCCCGCATCACAATTCAACCACGCGGCGAGCTCGTTGAGAGTATAGCGCCAGCCCATCAGCCCCGCGCCCCGATGGCCGCGGCCGCGACTTCCCGATCATCAAAGTGAATCGTCTTGTCGGCCAGGATCTGGTAGTCCTCGTGGCCCTTGCCCGCGATCATGACCAGATCGCCCTGTTTCGCCCGCCCGATGGCATGGCGGATCGCTTCCTCACGGTTTTCAATGACCACGTAGTCCTCTTCTTTACTTCTTCCGGCGCGCTGCAAGCCCACTTCCACGTCAAGGAGAATCCGATGGGGGTCCTCGCTCCGGGGATTGTCCGAGGTCAGCACGCAATAGTCGCTTAAGGTACCCGCCATCTTCCCCATCTTCGGGCGCTTGCCCCGATCCCGATCGCCACCGCAGCCAAAAACGGTGATGATTTTTCCTTTGCAAAGGGCGCGCGCGGCCTCCAAGACATTCTTCAGCCCGTCTTCCGTGTGGGCGTAGTCCACAATCACGTAATAATCCTGGCCGCAATCCACGGCGTCGAAGCGACCCGGCACGCGCGCGACCTTTTCGAGACCCGTGGCGATGGCCTCCAGATCGAGGCGCATGCCGTAGGCGATGGACGCGGCGCAGAGCGCGTTCTGCACGTTGTGCAGTCCGAGCAGGTTAATTGATACTTCCCGGCCGCACTCGGGGGTCGAGAGGGTGAAGCGGGTCTTTCCCATGCCGAGGCGTATGTCTTTGGCTTGAATGGCGCCGCCCTCGCCGAAGGTGATGGTGCGGACGGCGGAGGCCGCCAGAAAATGAGGGGCAGCCGGATCCGCAAAGTTGATCACGGCAAAGGCGTCGTCGCCGGAAAGGCGCCGAAAGAGCTTCAGCTTGGCGTCCCGGTAGGCCTCCATGGTCGCGTGATAATCGAGGTGGTCCTGGGTCAAATTCGTGAACGCGGCACCGCGAAAATGAATGCCCGCGACGCGCTCCTGATCCAGCGCGTGGGAACTGACTTCCATGACCACATGGATGTCCCCGGCATCCACGGATTGCTTGAACAGACGGGCAAGCTCATGACCAAAAGGCGTCGTGTGATCCGCGTGGTGCATGGTCCCGCCGATCTCGTAGCCCAGGGTGCCGTAGTTGCTCGCCGGGCGGCCGGCATGGTGAAAAATGGATTGGGTGAGCAGAGCCGTGCTGGACTTGCCGTTCGTTCCGGTAATACCGATCACCGCCAGATGGGCCGTGGGGTCGCCCGCGAGTTTGTGGGCAATCAACGCGGCGGCGCGGCGCGGGTTCTCCACATACAGATAGGGAAGATTTTCGAGGGCGTTCAGTCCGGCGCGATTCCCCAGGATGGCCACGGCGCCCGAAGTGGCCGCGGCGGCGGCGAAGGCGTGGCCGTCCACCTTCTCGCCCGAAACCGCAATAAACAGATCGCCGGGAACGACCTTGCGCGAGTCTTCAGCGATGCCCAGCGCGACAAAGTCCGGGACTCCGCCCGCGGGCAGGCCCAGAATTTCGCATAGGTCATGACTGGTCATTCACTTTTTCCGATGCTTTCGACGCGTCACTTGATTCGTCCATCTCGGCCACTTCCAGCGGACCTCGGGCGAAATCCACCACGCACAGCGTGCCCGGGCTCGCGGGCGTACCCGGCGCGGGGCTTTGGGAAACGACCCGACCGGAACCCCGGGGGTCCCACGGCAGACCGAGAGCCTGAAGCTTTTCATACACCTGGCGCTTTGTCAGACCCGTGAGATCGGGCAGGACGGGATCTCCAGCCTGTACATCCCCGGTTGGCGCGGTTAGTTCCAGTCCGTCGAGGCTTTCCATCTGATCTTCCATCGCCAGCATGAGCGATTCGATCTCTTCCTCGCTCAGCCGTTCCACCACGGTATCGCCGTCGACGGGGAGAACTTCCTCCGCGGCGGCCGCCTCCGCAGCGGTGGGCACGGGCATCGCCCTGGCCACTTTCACCTCTTCCCCCGCTTCAGGAGGATGATCCGCCGGAACGTTCAATCGCACCAGCGCGTCGCGCACCACGTCCTTGAACACGGGTCCACAGACGTAACCACCATAGCGGAAGTTGCGGGCGATCATGGGTTCTTTGATAACGATCACGCAGACGAGCTTCGGGTTGTTGATGGGGGCGAGACCGGCAAACACCGTGGTATAGCGGTCCTTGTCGTAGCCCCGACCCGTGGCGCTTGCCATCTGGGCGGTGCCCGTCTTGCCGCCCACGTCGTACTCCGCGATGGCGGCGTCGTCACCCGTGCCGGTCTGCACCGCAAAGTTCAGCAATTCACGCATGGTCTTCGCGGTTTCTTCCGAAATAACGCGCTTCCGCGTATCCTGCTGGTGCTTGTAGGTTTCCGTGCCGTCCTTGGCAATAGCCCGCTCCACGAAGTAGGGCTCGACCAGATAGCCGCCGTTGGCGATGACCGAGAAGGCGCGGGCGAGCTGGGGCATGGTTACGGCTATTTCCTGCCCCATGGGCAGCGAGCCCATCGACAGGCCGTTCCACTGCTTGCGCGGGCGGAAGATGCCGGGGCTCTCGGCGCCGGCCGGAAAGTCCCGGCTGGTGCGCTGGCCGAATCCGAAGGCCCGGATCCATTGCTCGAAACGCTCCGGACCCACCATTTTGGCCACCTTGATAATGGCTACGTTGCTGGATTCCGCGAAGCAGTGCTCAAAGGGTTCCACCCCGAGCGGGTGGTGGTCCTTGATATAGTGCCCATAGGGATTGAAACCGCCATTCTCGCAGTTGATCATCGTCTTGCGCGTGATCAGGCCCTCCTCAAGCGCCGCGGCCGCCGCCACGATCTTGAAGGCCGATCCGGGCTCGAACACGTCCACGATGGCGATGTTTTTTCGCTGTTCGTCGGTGTAGGATTCGTAGAAGTTCGGATCGTAGGCCGGGCGTGTCGCCATGGCGAGGATCTCACCCGTGTGGGGATTCATGAGGATCCCCATACCCTTGGATGCCTTGCAGTCGATCAGTCGCTGGTCGATCACTTCCTCCAGGTGATGCTGGATGTTTACGTCCAGCGTGAGCTGGAGCGCCTCACCGGCCCGGGCGGGCGTGTACTCAAGCACACGCGATTCCAGCAGGCGCCGGGCCGTATCCGTGCGCGCGCGGTAGACGCCCTGCTCGCTGCTCAGGTGCTTGTCGTAGCTCAGCTCCACCCCTTCGGAGGCCTCGTCGTTGCGATTCACGAAGCCGAGCAGTTGGGCGGCCGCGGTCCGCTGGGGATAGTGGCGCAGGGACTCGTAACGCACGTGGAGGATCTTCTCCCACTCCACCAGCAGGTCGGCCAGCGCGGCCTCTTCCGCCGGCTCGGTAACCCAGCGCTTGACCCACTTGAATTTGTACAGCTTGCCGTCGGGCGTGCGCTCGTTGAGGCGCCGGGTCAGTTCTCCGGCTTCGAGGCCGAGGGGGGAGGCCACGGCGGCGGCGAAGGCGGCGGGATCCTCCAGCGTGGTGCAGTCCACCCAGAGCGAGGGCACGCTCTTGTTGGTCGCGAGACGGATCGCGTTGCGGTCGTAGATTTCGCCCCGGGGCTCGCGAAGCGTCACCTCGCCGATGTGCTTCGCCTCCTCCACGTTCAGGGCCTTGTTGGGGATCAGGTGAACGAAATGAAGGCGCAGGGCGATAACGGCAAAGACGGCCAGAAAGGCCGTCATCATGAGGCGCGCGCTGCGCTGCTGGTGGGGATTTAATCGCTCCCCATAGGGGGACAGCTCTTCTTTCTTAGCGCCCGATCTCGACCTGAACATGACCTTGCTCCCAACTTCGGGCGCGGTGTGCGGCCCGGTTCTTACTCATTCCATCGCGCGGCGAATTCGGATGCTCCGGCCATTCATCGGCGCCAGCCGCGCTCGCCGGCGGACCTCAAAGCGACTCCAGGGACTCCATGGCCGACTCGAGATCCACTACCTCCTCGACCGCAGGCGCTTCCGGGGTTTCCAGTGCCGCGCCGGTGACTACGGTCTCCGCCGCTTCCTGCGCGACCGGAACCGCCGCCGGGAACACCGCCTCGGGAATGTTGGCCGGTGATACCGCCGACACCGATTCCACCGCGGGGAGCTCGATGGCGGGCTCTTCGTCCAAGGTCGCGGAATATGCGCCCTCCACCGGCGGCGCGGGGACGGGTATCGACTGATCGCTCAGCGACTCGGTCGCCACGGGGTTGGACTCGCTCCCGCCTTCGCGTTGGGCGA
Source organism: Candidatus Hydrogenedentota bacterium (assembly GCA_016791475.1). NCBI lineage: Bacteria > Pseudomonadati > Candidatus Hydrogenedentota > Candidatus Hydrogenedentota bacterium. The sequence goes on along the minus strand of JAEUWI010000048.1, from coordinate 45,973 downwards.
CGGCGATGTTGGCGTCTTCCGGGGCGACCAGAGGAACGTTGGGATCGAAGTAAATAATCTCGCGCTGGCCTGGGCTGGGCTGCACAAATGCGAGTTGCTCGGCCTGCTCGGCGAGCATGGCGGGATCTTCGTGGATGGTCTCGGCAACGCCGGTATGGTTGAGGCGATCCGCCCACTCCCGGGCTTCACCGTCGAGCTCGCGCAGCACGTAGTCGGCGCGCAGAATCTGGATGTTCAGCCAGGTGTGGAAGAAGAGAATGGAGAAGGGAATCGCCACCACGGGCACCCACTTGACCCAACCCCGCAACACCCGGCGCTGTTTCTTCATGGTCGATCGTTTCATGATGCCTCTTTCCGCGGCGCTCAACACCGCTCCCCGGCTCGGAGCCGGGCACTTTTCGCGCGTGGATTGCGCGCACACTCCCCCGCGCCCGCTTCCACGGGCCCCGGGGTTAATACTTTCAATCGGGCCGCTTCCGTGGCCTTCACCCGTCCGTCCGGATGGAGCGTATGGCGCTTGCGGGAGGCCTCCCGCATCACCTGCTTCACGATCCGATCTTCACCCGAGTGAAATGCAATCACCACCAGTCGGCCGCCCGGATTTAAACAGTCGATCGCCGCCTCCACCCCCCGGCGCAATCCCGCGAGCTCATCGTTCACCGCGATGCGAATCGCCTGGAAGACCGTTCGGACCTCTTCCGGCGTTTCCGATAGAAAGGGGAGCGCCGCCTTCACCGCCGCCACAAGATCATGGGTCGTTTCAAGACGGCCACCGAAGGCGGCCTCCTTAATCGCCGTCGCGATCCGTCCCGCGGGGCCCACATCGCCATAGTCACGCAGTATGCTCTCGACTTCCTCGCGGGACCAGCGCCGCAGGAGCGCGGCCGCGGGCTCGCCAGCTTCCGGGTTCATCCGCATGTCGAGGGGGCCGTTTTCCTGAAAGGAGAAGCCTCTACCCGCCGTGTCGATCTGCATGCTGGAACAACCCGCGTCGATGAGCACGCCGTCCACACCGTCAATTCCCGCCACCGCCAGCACGGACGCCAGTTCGGCGTAGTTCGCGTGATGCACCGTCGCGCAGGGAAATTCGCGCAACCGCTCGCCCGCAAGCACCACCGCCGACGGATCCCGATCCAGAGCCAGCAGCCTGCCGCCCGAAAGGCGCGCCGCAATCAGCGAGGAATGTCCACCCGCACCCGCCGTTCCGTCCACGTACACACCGTCGGGACGAACCGACAACCAGTGCAGGGCCTCATCGGCCATGACGGGGATATGAAGCACCTGGCCATCCTCTCGGGATTACAACGCCACATCCGTGTGGAATACGCTCCTCCCTGGAAAAGCGTTGCGAAGGACCCGGATCAGGCCGCTTCGGCGTAGGACTGAACCGCCTGGGCTTCCGTGGCGAAAGTCTCAAACACATTCGTGATTCCGACCATACGGAAAAGACGCTCCGTGTAGAGATTCACACCCGTCAGCTTCAGATCGCCCTTAACCGCGCGCAACTGGCGCAGGCGCTCCACGAGCACACCAACGCCCATGTAGCTGACGAACTTCACCTGGGAAAGATTCACGACCACGTGGCAGCGCTGGGCCTGGATGCACTCCATGAGGCTCAGGCGCAGCACGTTCATGCCGTCCTCGTCGATATCGCCGTCGAGGCGCAATACCGTGACCAGACCGTTCTCAAATTTATCAATGGTCAACATCCCGCTCCGCTCCTTCTGTTTTTCCGTTCCCGGACTTCGCCGCGGCGAACAATTCCGCGGCCATTTGCTTATAACTCGCCATCTGCTGCTGCTGGAAGGTACACCAACCTTCTTTGCTCCAGAGCTCCAGGTGGTCTTCTACGCCCAGTAAGACGCTGTCCTTTTGCAGGCCCGCGTATTCCCGCAGGAGGGCCGGCACCGCGAGGCGCCCGGCCTTGTCCAGCTTCACTTTCGCGGCACTGCCCAGAAACATCCGGCGGAAATCGAGCATCCGCGGGTCGAGGGGGCTATGGCCGCTTCCGAGGTCTTTCAACTTTTCCCACTGCGACTTCTCAAACAGGAAAATCGCGCCGTCAAAGCCGCGGGTCATGAACCACGTGTCGTGATCATGGACTTCCATCACCTGACGAAACTGCTGGGGGACGGTGATCCGTCCCTTGTCGTCGATGGCTGTCTGTGATTCACCGTAATACACGATTGGTCTTTCCCACGATTTAACCCTTACCACCCACAATTTACCACTACTCACCCACCAAGTCAACACAAAAACACAACGGAACCTGCAAAAATGGGCCGAAGTGTGAGGTGTTTACCACAGCACCACTACATATAGTGGCAAGTCTGTCAAATACCACAAGACTGGCAGGGGTGTCTTGTGTGGGAGCCTGTGGGTGGCCGGGGGGCAACGGGGGCTCAGGAGCGAGCCCGGGGGAAAGAATGGGTCTTACAGGTCTAAATGGGTGGATCCGCCAAGACCCATAAGACCCATATGACCCACCACCACCATGCAACTTTATGAGTCCAATGAGTATCATGCTTAAGAAATGTTCAATCGCCCGTCCTCACCACCCAGGAGTACCCATGCGCCCCACCCTCTTAGTGGCCTGCCTCATCGCCATCCTCTCCCCCAGAGCCTTCCCCGAACCCATCCCCGTGGGCAATCAGAAGCAGCTCTTCTTCGACGACCGCTTCATCGCAGCCTCGGAAAACACCCACCGGCGGATGAATCAGGGCCAGAAGATCGGTCCCCTGCTGGATCAGAACGGGAACCGCATCCACGGCCACGTGAACCAGGTCATGGAGGAGGGAGGCAAGGTGCGCCTCTACATCGGCGCCGATTCCCTCACGATATACGAGAGCGACGACGGCCTCCATTTCACCCACACGGGCAAATCCATCGGGCGGGGCATCTTCCCGACGCTGCTTCTGGACACCCACGAGCAAGACCCCGCCAAGCGCTACAAGATGTTCTACCTGACCCTCGACACGCCCTTCGACACCGCGAAACACGGTGTGCAGGCGGCCTACTCCGCCGACGGTCTGAGTTTCACCGAGGTGGGCCAGGTGCTCCCTTTCTACTGCGACAATCCCCCAATCGTGCTCTGGGACGATCGAATCGGCTCCTACGTAATCTACACGCGCGTGCTGGAGCGGGATGCGGAGAATGAGCGGCGCATCACCCGCATCGTTACCGACGATCCGCTGAAGCCCTGGCCTTACACCAAGACCGACAAGGACGACTGGCTCCTCACACCTGCGAATTCAGCGACCATTCTGGAAACGGATGCGGAAGACGACCCCTATTCGGATTTCTACTACAACTCGGCTACGATTTACCCCTGGGCCCAGAACACCTACCTCATGGCCCTGGCCCCCTTCCGCCACTTCATGCCCAGTCGCCAGCCCTTCTTGCGGCCCAAGGCACCCGGCCAGTGGGAGGACTTCGGTGTGCTGGAGATTCAGCTTGCGGTCAGCCGCGACGGCGTAAAGTGGGACCGCCCCTCCCGCGAGCCCTACTTCCCCACCGGCCTGGGCGATGAATGGGATCGCTGGTACGCCACCATGGCCCAGGGCATCGCGCGGCGCGGCAACTATCTGTTCCAGTATTACACCGCCAGTGGTCGCACCCACGACGGGCTGATCATCCGCGCCGAGTACGATGACGTGGAGAATCTGGGCGGTGTGGGCGCAATCAAGCAGCGCATGGACGGCTACTACTCCATCGACGCGGATCACAAGGGCGGCTGGTTGGAGACGCCGGTGCTCACCTTCACCGGAAAAAAGCTGCGGCTCAACATCGACACGGGAGCCATGGGGACGGCCTTTGTGGAACTGCGCGATGAATCGGGCACGCCGATTCCGGGTTTCACCCTGGAAGACTGTGAAGAAATCGGCGGCAACTTCATTGACCAGACGATCTACTGGAAGGGCAACTCGGATGTGTCGTCGCTGATCGGAAAGCCGATAAAGATGCACATCAAGCTGACCCGCGGAAAGCTCTACGCGTTTCAGTTTACGGAGGAGTGAGAGAGATCCCCTCCAACTTGTACAAAGTGGACCGAGTGGACTAAGGCGGACATCAGTCCACTCGGTCCACTTAGTCCATCCCGTCCACTTAGTCCACGGTTTTTCGCCCCTTACAGCGGATTCGCCGCCGCCCACTCCGGATTCAAGCGACTCTGAACCTCCCACGCATCGAGAATGACCAGGGCGGCCATCGCTTCGATGACCGGCACGGCACGGGGAACAATGCACGGATCGTGACGACCCAGCACCTCAATCTCCACGTTGTCCCCATGCTCGTTGGTCGTCGTTTGCTGCTTCGCAATCGAGGCGGTCGGCTTTACGGCCACCTTCAGCACAATTGGATCGCCCGTGGAAATTCCGCCCAAAATGCCCCCGGCATAGTTGCTGAGAAACTTGCCGTCATACATCGCGTCGTTGGCCTGGCTGCCGCGCAGCTTGCAGAGGGCAAAGCCCCCCCCCACTTCCACACCCTTGATCGCGCCGATGGTCATGATGGCGGTGCAGAGGCGCGCGTCGAGCTTGCCGAAGATGGGGTCACCGAGGCCTACGGGCAGCCCGTGGATCTCCAACTGGATCACGCCACCCACGGAGTCCTTGTCGCTCCGCGCATCGAGAATGGCCTGCTCCATGGCCTTCGCCGCTTCGGGGTCGGCGCAGCGCACGGGGTTCTGCTCGATGAAATCGTAGTCGACGGTCTTCGCTTCGATACCGGCCACTTCCGTGGCGTGGGCGACGATGCGGACGCCCTTTTCTTTCAGCATCTTCAGCGGCACGGCGCCGGCGGCCACGCGGCACGCGGTCTCGCGGCCGGACTGACGCCCACCGCCGCGATAGTCGCGGAAGCCGTATTTCTTATAAAACGTGAAGTCGCCGTGGCCGGGACGAAACACGTCCTTGACGTTGTCGTAATTTTTGGAGCGCTGATCCTGATTATAAATCACCATGGCAATGGGCGCGCCGGTGGTCTTGCCCTCGAAGACGCCGGAAAGGATCTCCACCGTGTCCGGCTCTTTGCGCTGGGTAACCACCTTGCTCTGGCCCGGACGGCGACGATCGAGTTGCTCCTGGAGGATTTCCTCGCTGAACTCGATTCCGGGGCGCATGCCTTCGAGCACGGTGCCGATGGCGCGGCCGTGGCTCTCGCCGAAGCCGGTCATACGGATCACGTCACCGTAGGTATTCGCGGAGGTCTGGCGCACGGCCAGTTCCTCGCCGATGTAATCCGCGAGTCGGGCGGCCTGCTCGTCCGGACTGCCCTCGGTGGTGTCAAACACGATATCCGCAAAGGGGCGCAGCACCTCGGTGCGGTGGGCGGCCTGTTCTTCGAACTTGACGCGGCCTTCGGGGCCCGTGAGCCAGGGAGGAAGCCCCTTTTCCGTGGCGCGCGCCCATAGCACGTCCGGGGCGGCGGTGAGAAAGACCAGTATGGCATTGAGGCGCAGGGCGCGGCGGGCATCGGGGTCCATCATCATGCCGCCACCGGTAATGATCAGTTTGTAGGAGGCTTCCGCGGATTCCAGGGCCACGGCGCGCTCCAGGGCGCGAAAACCCGCCTCGCCGGCGGCCTTGAAGATCTCGCGGCAGGTCGCGGCCTCGCCCTGGGTTTCCTGATAGCGGGTCTCAATGCGGCGGTCGGTATCAATGGTGTCCATGCCGGTGAGTGCCGCCAGCGCGGTGCCGAGGGTACTCTTGCCGGCGCCCTTGGAACCCATAAGTACAATATTCATCAGAAATTCTTTCTTTGGATGGGCGGCAGGCAGAAAAAGGCCGCTCGACTCGGGAACCTATGATCTTTTCATACCGGAGCCCGCAGGATCCAGTTTTGAGCGACCAAGGGACGTACCGCCGCAACCGAAACTGCGCAGTAGCAAAGTTTTCGTTGGCCTTCAATAAGCACCCACCCGAGCAGATCCCACTACAGTGCGGCGGCCCGCCACGGCGCGTCTGCGAAATGTCCCAGGGGATGCTGGAATCTCGACGTGGAACATATAGAAAGTGATCGAGATTCTTCCCAAAAATGTCGGCACCTTCATGGCAAGCAACAAAGTATTTCCCCACAGCTCCACACAGATCGACACAGATCTGTACAGAAAAAGCAAGAACAACCCATCACGTCATAGCCCAATCGAAAATTGTTGCGTCTCTTCCTCTTATCTGTGCGGATCTGTGTGGATCTGTGGGGCAATATTTCTTTGGAGGTCGTGAGGGTACAAGAATACTCGGGGAAGATTCTGTTTAGTCCGCGTCCCCCCCAGGAGACAGGCACGCGCGTTGACGTTCTCTTCCCAATCCAACAATGGCGGTTTGACGCAACGTTTCACTCCCTCGCCCTGGTGGCGGGCGCGTGTCCGTCCCCTCAGAACTGCCAATCGGTGATTGGTGGGGGTAGACGGAAGCATTCATCCAATTGGTGGAGCAGTTCCGGCGACCCCGAGAGTTCATCGGTCACCGCCAGGCCGGTCGCCGGGCGTACGCCGAGCCAGAGTCGGGTGAAGGCGCCGACCGAAGCCGTCAACGTGGGGAGTCTGTCGTCGAAGCCCGCGTCCACATGGCTTTCCCGGCCGAAAGACACCCGATAGCTGCCGGAGATACCGCGCCAGTCAATTCCTTTGAAGAGATCGGCGTGGCGTGGCTGATATGCCTCCATGGGATCGTGTAATTCCAGGTTAAAGGTCAGCTCCGGACCGGTCAGATGGGTTGCGGCGACACACGCCACCAGGTCAAGCATCCGATATTGAAACCAGGCCCGGCCCTGACAACCGCTGGGGAAGTTTCCGCCTGCCGTGCTGTTAAAGTGCTGCGTGGGCCGATCCATTAGGTCTTGAAGCTGAATCCCGGAAGGTTCCGCTAGATTCACCTGGCGTATCTGGTCGCCCCACTGCTTGATAAGGCCGAGCAATTCGAGGAGCTGGTCCCCCGTCTTCCAGAACAAAAATTCGACGACGTAGGGTCCGCTCATCATTTGTTGTACGCCACACCAGAGCCCGTGGGAGGGCGTCTCGCCCGGACCGTCAAAATAGCCGAGTCCAAAACCGCCCGGCGTTCGCAAGAGCGTGGACTGCGTCATGCGGGGATCGAGTACGGACACGCTTCCGTGGAATCGCTTTCGGCTCAGGCGCGCGTCGTGAACCGCTTCGAAGTCGGAGGGGTAAAGATGGTGTGGCGCACGGACTTTGTCCGAGACGGTGAGGCGGACGGGATCGAAGCGCCAGAGATGCTCGTAGGCGGCATTGCCGAAACCGATTCGATTGTAGAAGCCCTGTTCGAAGGTGCTAAGCCCCGCCACGGCGAATCCGTCGCGACCCGCTTCGGCCACGGCGCGGGCGGTAAGTCCTAGGGCGAGACCCTGCTTGCGCCCGTTGCGGCTGGTGGCCACGCCCGTTACGCCGCAGAGACTGAGTTCGGCATCGAGGTGGCGAATGTTGGCCGGGGCTGTGAAAACAAGGCACTCGGGCGCGCCATGGACCAGCCCCGCATAGCCCCTTCCGGATGCGGTGTAGGCGGCCATACCCTTGCAGGCCTGCGCATCGTGACGGTTGAGCCACCCGGCTTCGTGCCAGAGACGTTCCGCCGCGTCCTGATCCTGTTGGGCATCGAAATAGCGCCAGTCCATGGGAAGTCTTTCTTGGCTGAAGAGCAGTTTAAGGCCACAGTCCACGACCCGGATTTCAGAGACATCTGAGACTGCAGGGACGGCTGAATTTCAACCGCCTGCTGCCTTTGTGGTCGCAGAGGTCCCATTCGTGAGGTCACACTACGTCGTGCCGAAACGGGAGCGCGGGCTTTCTTACCCGCGTTTCGTGCGACGGAGTCGCACGACAATCACGGACTGAAAAGTCCGTGCTCCCGCTGCGCAATAACTTCGCAGGCCTTCAGATCACCCGCGCTTTTCCGCCGAGGCCGACGAGCGCTTCGCAAAACGTCGGAAACGTAATATTCATCGCCTCACAACCGTTAATCGTCGTCGTACCGGGCAGCATGGAACCGGCAATCGCCAGCGACATCACCACACGGTGATCGTCATGGCCCTCCACTTCGGCGGGCCGGAGGTCGCTCTGCTCAATGATCAGGCCGTCGGGCAGCTCGGTGATCCTGGCGCCCATTTTGGATAGCTCCTGATTCATGACGGCAATGCGATCGGTCTCCTTGAGACGCGCCTGGGGCACGTTGACCAATCGCGTCGTGCCTTTCGCGAAGCAACCGACCACGGCCATCATGGGCAGGGCGTCGGGCGTGGCGTTCATGTCAATCTCGCATCCGACGAGATCCTTCGCGCGCACGTTGATCCCTTCGGCATCGATGCGCACCTCCGCACCCATCTGTTTGAGGTAGTCCACCACGGCCTTGTCGCCCTGGGTGTCGCCCATATCAAGGCCGGAGGAATAGACCTCGTTGTCGCCCATGGCGCCCGCGGCGAGGAAGAACGTCGCCGAGGAGAAGTCGCCGGGAATGCGCCGGTCCACGGGCAGATAGGTCTGCCCACCGGGAATGTGGAATTCGCTCCAGTCGTCGGCGGCTTCCACTTTGATGCCCTGGCGTCGAATCCAGTCGAGGGTAATGCCGACATAGGGACGCTCGTTCAGCAGCGGAACGAGAATGTGGCTGTCCTTCTCGGCGAGCGGCGCGTTGATCAGCAGCGACGTGACATATTGGCTTGTTACGGCTTCAATCGACGTCTTTCCGCCGCGCAGTGTGCCTTCCACCACGAAGGGCGGGGTGGTGCCGCCGCGCGTAGAACGGACGTTGGCCCCGAGGTCATTGAGGGACTTCGCCAGGGGGCCGCAGGGCCGGCTGCACACCTGTTTATCGCCCGTCAGCACCGTGATGCCGTCGGGGTTCAGCGTGGCGCTGCCCAGGGCGATGCGCATCGTGGTGCCGGAGTTGGCCACATCAATCACGCAGTCGGGCGTCCGGGGTTTGCCGCCGAAACCATTCACGCGCCAAACATCGCCCTCGTCCACAATCGTCGCGCCGAAGGCCTTATAGGCGCGGAAGGCCGCCCGGGCATCCTCGGAGTCGAGGGGCTGGCGAATGACGCTTTCACCCGGCGCCAGAGACGCGATGGCCACGGCACGAATGCAGTGGGATTTGGAGCCGGGGATTTCCGCGGTGCCGCGCAGGGGGGCGCCTTCGACGAGCAATTTCATGGTTCATACTTTCTGGTGCTATCGGGATATGGTGCGCCCGCTGCGGGCTCATGGGAATCCGTGATTATACGGACTATGCATACGGGGGTCAAAATGGAGGCCGGAAGCCCGTGCCTTCGGGGTTCAATTCAACCGGATTCGCCGGATCGGTCTGAACGGTCCGATTTCCCGCTACGCCGAGTTTCCTCCGGCATGCCCAAATCCGTATACTGAACAGGGCCCCCCGGCGGTGGCCACCGGCAAAGGTAGAGGCAGTACTCCCATGAGCAAGCACCACGACGATGATCATCGCGATCCCCATGACCACAAGGAGCCTTCGCTGAAGGATGCCCTCATGCCCGAAAAACCGGGCATGGTCACTCCCGAGGCCAGGAAGCGCCGTCCCGGGCCAAGGAAAAACCGCCGCGAACACCGGGATTCGTCCGGAGACGCGCCCTCACTCAAGGATGCCCTGCTCCCCGAGAATCACGTGCCTAAGCCCGTGCCAGCGAAGGCAACCCACGCGGGCGATCAAAAGACGGACGAAACGCTGGTGCGTGATTGGCGAGTGGCAGCCGATACTTCGAACAACAGCCGAGTCATTCCCAAGATTGTCGGGGCGGCGATTATTCTGGGCTTTGCCGTAGTTCTGACGATAGGGTACAGGGGAGCCCCCCCCGTCCGTGGAACCGCCGACGCGGGCAAGTCCAACGTGGCGGCCACGCCCGCCGCCGAAGCGAAACCGCCTGCGCCGACCGAGCCGACAACCGCGCCCGCGCGCCATGGCGAACCCTTGACCGACTGGGTCGATCCCGGCCCCATGAGTCTGGCGGAAATGAAGGAGAAGCGGCTCATTGTCGATGTGCACGAGCACATCGAAAGCCTTGCGGAGGCTCCGCTCTTTCTCAAGGCCATGGATCAGTTCGGGATTCAGACCATGTGCCTCATGGGCAGTTCCAAGTTTACGCTGACCCTGAATGAACCCGTTGGTTTTACCGGTTACGACGAAAACAACGAGGAACTGTTGAAGATCGTTCAGGCCTACCCCGGGCGCTTCGAGGCGTGGCCCACGCTCAGCCCCGAGGATCCGGACAAGCTCGCGAAGATCCAGGATCTGGTGAGGCGGGGGGCGACGGGCGTGAAGCTCTACACGGGCCACGGCTACGTCACGAAGAAGCACGAGTACATGTTTCACCCTGTGGCCATGGACGACCCGGCCATGCTGCCCTTTTATGCCTGGTGCGAGGAAAACTACATACCCATCGTGCTGCATGTAAATCCCTTCGGCGAGAAGAAAGGCTTTGCGGAGGAATTTGTCGCGGTGCTCACCCAGTTCCCCGATATGAAGGTGGTGGCGCCTCACTTTATCCTGTCGACCGTGAAGAGCAATCGCCTGCAGGAGCTTCTGGATACCTTCCCCAATCTGTACACGGATGTGAGTTTCGGCGACTACTTCATGAAGGAGCGGCTGCTCTATATTTCGAAGGAGCCGGACAAGTTCAAGCGGATCTTCAAGAAGTATCCCGATCGCTTCATGTTCGCCACGGACCTGGTGATGATCAAGGGACGCAAGGACGACTGGGCGCCGGTCCAGTTTCAGGCCTATATAGACATGCTCACGAAGGAGACCTACACCTCCCCCGCCATTCCCGGTGTAACCCTCAATGGCCTGAACCTGCCCGACGATCTCCTGTCGAGAATTCTATTTCGGAACTACCACGCCTTTCGGAAGTATCGGCCTGTCAACACGAAACCGCAGGGCGAAATTGACTGGAAGCGCATGAGCGTGTCGCCGGTGGAACGAAAGCCCGGCGAAGCGTTCCCGCCCGTGCCCAAAGTGGACACCGGCGCACCCGACGGCGGCGCATAGGCGGCCAATCCGTTATTGAACGCCTCGCGCCTTCGCGGCGCCCCGCAGCCAGTTCAACCGTGGCGCGCGGGTGTCGCGAAGGCGCGTTGGAGGACACACTCGACTACTTGCCCAACTCTTCCTTGAAGGCTTCTATGGCTTCTCCGAGTTTTTTCACCCGGGCCTCGATCCGGGCATTCAGATCCTTCGCCGACGCCTCGCTGGCCGCCTTCAACTCCTCGAACTCACGGGCGAGTTCGGCGCGCTCCGCCTCGATGCCGGCCCAGGATTCCCGGGCCTTCGCGCTGGATGCGTCGCCCAGTTCATCCATCCTGTGTCGCAGGTCTTCGAGCTGCTCGTCCAGCGCTTCGGCGCTTTGGTTCCATTGATCCCGGGCGGAATCCCGACCTTCCTCGATCAGATCCTTCATTTCATTTTTCGCGTCCTTTGCCTCATCTTTCACATCTTCGGCAAGCTCGCGAACTTCCCGGCCCAACTCACGGCCCGTTTCTTCCAAACTACGGCCCGATTCGACCGGGTGCGCCGGGTGAAACTCCGACTCGGTGTTCACGGGCGCTTCCGACGCGGGTGGCGCGCTCTGGTCGGGTGCGGGTGGCGCTTCCTGCTTGCAGCCGCCCGCGGCGAGGAGGGTCAGTGCGGCCAGGGTGGGCCAAACTTTGTACGTGTTCATGGTTCAAACTCCTTCGGTTCCTGCGCGGCAGGTTGCTGCCGCGCCTCCTGAACAGGGGGCAAGGAGCGTGCCAATGAAAACAGGGCAAGATCCGTAAAGAAGGGTGTCAATCCGGGGCCGGACCGTGTAATCCTTATACGATCACCGGGGCGCCTCACCCGCGCCTCGCGCACGGGGCCTGCGCACACTATTCAGAGGTCTTGACCGCGCCCCAGCGCACAAGCTTGTCATAGAGTGCTTTGCGGCTCACGTTGAGCTGCCGGGCGGCCAGGGTCTTGTTGTTGTTGCAGCGCGCCAGGGTCTGGAGGGTATAGGCCCGCTGCACTTCGTCAAGGGTGTGGCCGGCGGGGATAAAGATGCCGTTCTCGCCCGCTTCCCGGCCATGTCCCGCGCCGCCGTCGCCATTGCCGGGTGGAGGCCCGGGCCGTTCCGAAGCGAGGGCGATGGCGGGCTGCGCCAGATCGTGGGGCGATGGACCGAAATCGTGATCGGAGACTTCGGCGACGCGTCCCGGCATGTGGCGCAATTGAATGATGCCCGTCGAGGCCGTCACGGTGGCCTGTGCGAGCACATTCTTCAGTTCGCGCAGGTTGCCGGGCCATTCATAGCCCAGCAGGGACTCCAGGGCTTCGGGGGAGATCCCCTGGATGTCGAATTCGTATTCACGATTGATGCTGCGAATGAAATCCTTGCAGAGCATGGGAATATCGTCGCTCCGGTGCCGCAATGCGGGCAGCTTGATGCAGAGCACCTTCAGCCGGTAATAGAGGTCCTCTCGGAAGCGGCCTTCGCGCACGGCGCTCTCCAGATTCTCGTTGGTGGCGGCGACCAGCCGGAAGTCGGTGGGCACGTCGCGCTTGGCCCCGATGGGCCGAATCTTTTTTTCTTCCAGCGCGCGGAGAAGGGCGATCTGCATGCGCGTGTCCATCGTGCCGATCTCGTCCAGAAAAAGGGTGCCGCCGTGGGCCTCGCGCAGACGCCCGAGTTCGTCGTCCGTGGCTCCAGTAAAGGCTCCCTGCTTGTGGCCGAAGAGTTCACTGGCGATAAGTTCGTTGGAAACGGCCCCGGTGTTGAACGCCACGAACGGACCCCGCCTGCGTTCGCTGCGATCATGCAACTCGCGCGCCACCAATTCTTTTCCCGAGCCGGTCTCGCCGATGATGAGCACCGGCATATCAACGGCGGCCCCTTTGCGGATCATGGTGTAGACCCGTCGCATCTGACGGCTGTCCCCCACCAACCTGCCGAATCGCTTGATCTGTGTCATAGGCCCGCCTGACGCTCCATTCCGGACTGCTACCCGTGTAAAAAGTATACACGACGGAGCGGGCGCGCGCGGAGCCAAAATTTTCCCGATTTCAGGGCCGCGCGGCGGCGGGGACGAAGTGTCATGAAGGTCCGTTCAGGAAGGGGCGCAACAGCTCCAGCATGCTGGCAATACCCCGCTGCACAAAATACTGGATCTCGCCCGGCAGCCCCGGGCGGAAGTATCCCGCCACCACGGCCACGATGAACAGGACGGCCAGGCCGCGCACGAATCGGGATGTCCCCCCGCTCAAGGTGCCCACCCACCAGGCGGCGGCCCAGAACTTACGCCCGAGCACGCGGATTGACCACACCACGTCGTTCTCTACGGGGAGCCCCCGGCTCCTGCGCGCCAGACCGTCGGGCGCGCAGCGGAGATGGAATTCCGTGTTGCCGACCGTCAGAATGCCGCCCTCGCGGAGTACCCTCGAGCGGATTACGCCGGTGGACTTGCCGTTGACGGCGAGGTTGCCGCCATGAATTTTCCGCACACGGTAGCCATCGCCCACGGCGGTGAGCCGGGCGTGGTAACGCTGTACCGCCTCATCCAGGCGGACATTGACTTCGCAGCTCATGTCACTGCCGATAATCAGCGGGGCGCGGTTGATGGGAAACTCGGTGCCGTCTTCCGGGCCGTTGATGATTTCCAGCATGTCGGGCTGGCTCATGGTACGATCCTCGGCATGCTGTGGGCCGGCTTGCCCTTGCGGTAGATCAGGGTGTCATCGCCCTCGATCAGGATATCGATCATATCGCCGCTTTCGAAGCGGCCGTCGACCAACCCGTCGCTGATGGGCGTGGTCACGAAGCGATCCACGGCGCGGCGAAGCTCCCGCGCGCCATACTCGCGGCTGTATCCTTCGCGGGCAATGTACTCGTAGGCTCGCTGGTACATGCGGATGCCGATCTGCTTCTCCTGAAGCCGGTTCCGGATCGCATTGACCTCCAGGCGCAAGATATTGCGCACATCCTCGGAAAGAAGGGGGTAGAAGGGCACCACCTGATCGAGGCGATTCACAAACTCGGGGCGGAAGTGATCGCGGAGGGCCTGTATCAGCGCCTCCTGTGCGACCGCCACTTCGGCCTGGAGCAGCAGCTCGGAGCCGATGTTGGAGGTGATGATGATGATGCAGTTCTTGAAGCTCACCTCGCGCCCGCGCGAATCGCGCAAGCGCCCTTCGTCGAACATGGGCAGAAACAGATCGAAGATTCGGGGATGAGCCTTTTCGATTTCGTCAAAGAGCAAAATGGAGAAGGGCGCATTTTTCACCGCGCCGGTCAGCACCCCCTCCTCTTCATGCCCCACATAGCCTGGTGGGGCGCCGACTAATTTGGCTATCGAATGCTCCTCGCTGTATTCGGACATGTCAAAGACGATGAGGTGGCTGGACGAGCCGAAAAGATGCTGTGCGAGCAATTTGGCCAACTGGGTCTTCCCCACGCCCGTCGGGCCGAGAAAAAGCATGATGGAATCGGGACGGTTCGGATCGGAGAGGCCCGTGCGGGATTTTTTCACGGCGGAAACCGCCCGGTTGACCGCCTCGTCCTGGCCAATCAATTGTTTTTTGAGGACCTGATCGAGGTTGTTAAGATACATCCGCTCATCGGCCGTGAGCTGCTCCAGCGGAATCGCGGTAATCTGGCTGACCACTTTGCGGATGGAATGGGGCGTCACGCTGCGCTCTCCGTCGGTATCGGGATTGTCCGATTCCCGCAGGTCTTTCTTACGCATCATGAGACTGCGCAGCCGATGGCGCGCACACGCCTGATCCAGCACATCGATGGCCTTGTCGGGCAGGTTGCGGTTGGGCATGTAGCGCACGGTCAGGTCGATGGCCGCCTTCAGGGTGCGCCGGTGAATGTGGACGCCGTGGTGCTTTTCCAGCGTTGGCCGCACGCGCTTGAGCACTTCATACGACGCCTCGGCCGAGAGTTCGTCCACGCGCACCATCTGGAAACGCCGCTCCACCGCCGGATCCTTCTCGACAAACTTGCGGTACTCCTGGAGGGTGGTGGCGCCGATGCATCGGAACTCGCCCCGGGACAATTCCGGCTTCAAGAGATTGGCCAGGTCCATGCCGTCGCCGTCGGTGGCGCCCGCCCCCATAATAAGGTGAACCTCGTCGATAAAGAGCACGGCGTGCTCGGAGCGCTTCACTTGCTCAATCAGCGCGAGCACTTTTTCTTCGAAGGCCCCCCGATACTGGGTGCCCGTCATCAGGGCCGCGATGTTCAATTCGAGGATGCGGAAGGGCGGTATACCGCCATTCTTCCCTTCCTTTGCGATCCGGAGCGCCAGCCCCTCGACGATCTGGGTCTTCCCAACGCCCGCCTCGCCCACCAGCATCACGTTGTTCTTCGTCTTGCGGGAGAGGATTTGAAGTATCTCGAACATTTCATCGTCGCGCCCCGTGGCCTCCTGCAAGGCGCCACGGTGGGCCGCCTCGGTGAGATCGCGGGTCAGGGGTCCCGACTGGTTGGGCAGGGGCACTATCTCGTCGCGCGCCGCGGGTGCGGACGGTGAGGCCCCCACCGCGGCGCTTGCCGCACGGGCACCCTTGGCTGCGGGAATATTCTGCAACTGTACATCGGAATAGTCCGGCAGGGGCGTGACCTTGTGGTAGGCCTGGGGGGACACGAAGCCCAGCTCCGCCTGAAGCTGCTGGTTGCAGCCGGCGCGATCCAGGCCAAGCCGGTCCATGGCGCGGGCGGGTGCGGAGAGATCATCGCGTAGCAGCGCCAGAAGCAGGTGGCCCGCCAATGGCTTTCCATGCCCGATGCGCGTAGCCAGCTTCGACGCCTGGGAAATGAGCTGGATACAGCGGGGCGTGTAGAAGGTTTCGCCCGAAGGCGTGCTCGCATTGCCCGTCCACGCCATTCTGTTTACTTCGCGCTGAACGGAAAAGAGGTCACTCAAATAGCGTTCGCGGACGCCTTCCGGGAGTTGGCCCGCAGATTCCAGAAGCGCGGTCAGCACCTGGCTGACGCCGACGAAGTACGTCCCCTGGTTGGCGCTGATGGCAGCGGCCTTCTCCAGTACGTCGCCAATCTCCGGTGAAACATTCAGTTGCACCCCAAATCTCCCTTGCGCCCAAGTTCAGGCCCAGCCTGTCGAATTGCTTTGCAGCATTATTGCGATCTTACCCGGAATGTGCAACAAGTTTTTGAAGGGGAAGAAAAACAGCGGGAAAGCTGGGATAGGGGGACACACGAGGTGCGGGGCAACCGTCACAGGGAGAAGGAGAGGGTGTGGGGCCTGGGGGGAAATTGTCAACCGAGGCAGTTGCTGTTATACCAGGCGCGCCATTGGGCGGCATACTTCAAGACCCAGTCAAGGGCGGCCTCGCGGCCCAGGTCACGGTTGGCTTTTTCGGATTCTATCCACTTGTGGCGCGCGATTTCTTCGCGCTGCATGTCCAGCATGCGCGCCTGCTCGCGTTGTCGGAAGGAGGACGCGTGATAGGTAAGCCAGTCCTCGCAGGCGGCCTCATAGCCCACGTCATAGCCGCAGGCTTCCGACATAAAATACTTATGCCGTTTGACTTCCTCGAGCTCTTTCCTCGTCAACGATTCCATCACGGTGCACTACCTTATTGTGCCGGGCAAGGGAGGGACCGAAGGACCGGGCACATGGTCCCAGTAATTCTTCCGGTCTCGCTGCCCTGCAACACTCGATTCAAACGAATATGTAACATAGATTCGCGAATAAATCAAGGGGTCCTAATAATAAAATCAATTATTACTTGACAACTCCTCATCCCTTCGCTGGTATGGACGACCGACACGACCACCATATTCATGGTCATTTTGCGCGGCAAGGCCCCGGCTTGTCCCGAGTCACTCGTCCTTTCCCAATTTGGGACACCGGGGATGGGCCATACGAAAACGGGCGAGCACCTCGTGGAATTCGCGGGTGTTGCGGGGATCGCGCTCGAAGACCCCGCAGTGCTTCACCCCTTCGCCGACGGGACGGGTCGGCGCGGCCATATCGGGAAAGCGCTTTGCGAACAGGGCCGCGATCTGTGACGCGTGATCCACGGACGAGACGAGGGCAAATTCCTCGATGACGCGAAGCCCGTCGAACCGCGGTGTCTTGTGCAGCTTTCGAAGCCAGGCGAAAAGTCCGGATGATCGCCATCCGGCCAGCACGTGGTAATCGCCCTGGTCCGTGGAGGTTTCGCGACACAACACGAGGAAGTTGCCTCGATCCCCCAGCTCTCGGGCCACATGTTCCCATGGTACAGGCACATGGCGTACTTGGCTCCCGAGCCGGAAGTCCCGCCGCCAGGTAACCGCCAGGGGAATAATTTCAATGAGGTCTCTCACGTCGAGCAGGGTCCGGCTGAATGCGGGGTCGGTATGGTAGTCCGGCATGAACCAGCGAACCTCACCGGAATGTATGACGAACAGGACCGCCGTGCGCACGCCGCTTTTCGCAAGGGCCGCAAGCTCCTCCAGGTGGCGGCGGCCCCGGGCCGTTACCGCGTCGGGAAACATGGCGACGCCGTTGCCAAAGAGCGTGCAGGATTTCACTTCCAGGTATACCGGCTTTCCCTCGGCCTCGAGGAGAAAATCGAAGCGGCTGTGGCCCAGCGGGACCTCGGTGCGAACGATCCGCGCTTGTTCGAGGCCCGGCACGCGGCCCCGTTCCAGCAGGTGGCGCGCCACATCATTATTCACATGGGTGTGAAGAAAGATTGGGCGATCTTTTCCCGCCACGCCGACCATAGTATAGGCGGTCTTTCGTTCGGCGCTTGCGTCGGCCGGCACGAGGTAGATTTCTACGCCGGGCAGGAGCAATTCCTGGAGGCGACCTGGATTGGGCAGAAAAGCGCGAACCCGGGTGCCGTCGGACCGTTTTCCGATGACAACGAAACGATTGGGCCGTTCAAGGAAGGTGGCGCACTGGATGGCGTCGAAGGGCGGGCGATAGGTTGGTGACATGGCGAGAGCATAACACATACCCGATGGCGCGCTGGTGTACAATGGCAACACAACCGCGCCCCGCCGGGGCACTCAACCATTACGAGGATATACCAATGGCAGCAAAAAGGATTCTGATGATCGTGGGAGATTTCGTTGAGGACTACGAGGTCATGGTGCCCTTCCAGGCACTGCTGGCCGTGGGCCACACCGTGCACGCCGTCTGCCCGGACCGCAAGACGGGAGACAAGGTGCGAACCGCGATTCACGATTTTGAAGGTGATCAGACCTACAGCGAGAAGCCGGGCCACAATTTCGCTCTGAACGCGGATTTCGTCGGCGTCAATCCGGCGGATTATGATGCGCTCGTGCTGCCGGGCGGCCGCGCTCCGGAATACCTGCGCCTGAACAGCCAGGTGCTGGATATGTGTCGCCATTTTTTCGAGACGAACAAACCGGTGGCCGCGATCTGCCACGGGCTCCAGATTCTATCGGCGGCCGGAGTGCTGAAGGGGCGCGCGTGCAGTTGCTATCCGGCCGTTGGACCCGAGGTGACGGCGGCGGGCGGGACCTTCCAGGATATCCCGGTGGACGCCGCGCACACGGAGGGTAATCTCGTGTCGGCGCCGGCCTGGCCCGCCCACCCCGCATGGCTGGCGCAGTTTCTGGAACTGTTGGGGACGAAGATCAGTCACGGGTAGGCCGGGGGAAAGTGCGGGAAGAGTCAGGGCGCATGTGAGGCGTTTCCTCCGGCGATTCCCGGGGCGCCCCGCACACGGCAGAACGACACTTCTTACGCGGTCTTTTCATGTTGCCGGGCGGAAGCGGTCCCTATGAAAAAGCCCCTTCCCAATTGGGAAGGGGCTTTGAATTTCGGGGCTTTTGCCAGATCAGCCTTGGAGGTTGAGAACCGCCGCGCCATGCTGGTTGATTCGGGGAGCCTCCGGGGGACGTTCCTCCGCCGCCTTGCGAAAGGCCTCCTGCCAGGTGTCCCGCATGTCCGTCATCAGATCGATGCACTCTATGATGGGCGCCTCGGTCTTCTTCACGTTGGCCGTGATCAGCAGGTGCTGGAAGTATTCATAGAGTCGGTCCAGGTTTCTGGCGACTTCGCCGTGGCGCATGTCCAGAGAACCGCGCAACTCGGCCACAATCTCCTGCGAACGAATGAGGTTGTTGTGGACGCTCTCGAATTTCTTCTTTTCCAACTGACGTTTCGCTTCTTCCGCGCGCTTGATGGCGCCGTTGAACAGCATGACGACCAATTTTCCCTGAGACGCCGTCTCAACATCGACCGTCGTATACGTGTTCATCTTGGAAGTAGCGGGCATGGCGGAACTCCTTGCGTGTTGTTTTCCCACGTACAATTATAATAATAGCGCCTTTCCGGTATCCCGGCAAGGCCCGTTGGCGGGTCTAGAATGATCCCAGTCTGGAGAGGGCCGCGGCCTGATTCTGATAGACTGCGGAAATCTGCTCCAGCGAGGTGAATTGCCGGCGCAGCCGATTCTCACGCTGCAGAAGCCGGGCTTCCAACCGGTCGATCTGGTCGTTGGTGCTCTGGATTTGCTGATCGATGGTGCCATTGTCTTTGGAGCGCTCGTTCAGGAATCCCGAGGTCTTGGTGGCGTCGTCGAGAAAAGTGAAAAGCTGGTCCGCGATGCCGTTTTCGGCATCGTTGACGAATACGCTGATCACCCCCGAACGATCCGACTTGAGCGCCTCCCGGAATTTTTCTTCATCCAGCGTAATGTTCAGCGGAAGATCGCTGTTGAAGTCCTCGCCGCTCGAGATGCCCAGGTCGATCATGCTCTGGTAGTCACCCGTCAGACCGGAAACCTGGGAGAATATGGTGCCCACCAGATAGGTCTCGATCGACCGTATTCCGCCGTCTCCACGCAAAACCCCTTCGGGGCCTACGAGACTTCGGACCTCATTCAAGGCGGTGTTGAACTCCTCCACGAACTTCTGGATATCTTCAACAATTGCATCCTCGTCACTGGAAATGGTGACCGTGCTGGTGCCGACGGACAACAGATCCAGGGTCACGCCGCCGATGGCGTCGGACACCGAATTCGTGTTGCGGGTCTGGACCGCACCGCCATTTACCGTGAATTGCGCGTCGACGCCCGCCGTCTGCACCGCCGTGTCGAGATTGACCAGATCAAGAAAATTGCTGGTATCACCGGCGCTTCCGAAGCGGATCGTGGGGCTGCCGAGGGTATTGGAAACCACGCGGATGGTGTCCGTTGCCGTGTCGTAGCTGGCCGTTACGCCCGCCTCGGATTCGTTGATCGCGCCTATCACATCAAGGATGGTATCGGAGGAGGGATCGATAGTGATGGCGACGCCGTTTACCGAAAAGGTACCCGAGGTCACGGTGCCGTTTACATTAGCGGAATTCAACGCTTCGGTGGTCGAGACCGCACCCAGATTCCGGGTGCTCGACACGGTTGTGGAGCCGCCGACACCCGCGGCCTGGGTGGCGCCCCGGACATTTATCACATCGAGAAAGTTGCTCGTGTTGGAATCCGTACCGCCGAAATTGATGAAACTCGCGTCGCCCGAGGTCGTATTGGCGATGGTGACTTTGTCCGTCAGGGAATCGTAGGAAGCGGTAACGCCCGCGGCGCTGGCGTTGATGTCCGCCAGGATGGAACTCAAGGTATCGGTGGTGGGGTCAACCGCGAAGGTGACGCCGTTGATGGTGAAGTTGCCCGCGGTGATCTCGGTGGTGATGCCGCTGGAATTCAGGGCCACCCCCGTGTTGATCGGCGCGCCGATGGCTCCGCTGCTCACCGCCTCGGTGGCGGTGGCGAGCTGGGTCACGTTGATGGCAAAGGAACCGGTGACCGGCGCGGAGCCCGTAACCGACGATGTGAGGACTTCCGGCTTGCTCGAGGTGGACTGGAAGGCATTGAAGATATTGTTGAAACGGAAATCCTGCGCCGTGTTGCGCAGGGTCTGGAGGGTGGTCCGGAGGGTCCGTACCGCGGTCTGCTGCTCTTCAAGCGCGGTAATCCGGTCTTCCATGCGAAGGACGGGACGGCGCTCAATCTGCATCAACTGCGCGATCAAGGTCGCGCTGTCAATACCGGTGATCAATCCACCTGAGCTGAAGGTACCACTCATCCGAATTCTCCGCGCCCGGAGCGGCATTTACCCATCCCAGGATGGAGCTCCGGTGTATCCGTACGTTCCTATTATCGGCAGGAAAGTGCGGGGCTTTAGCGCGGAGTTTGCGGGGTACGGTGTCCTGGGCATTGGTGGTGGAACGAGGGGCCTGGACCAACAATAACCGACAAATAGCAACTAACTAATGAGGCGCTTGTTGGCTTCTTTGAGGCGGTGGCTAAGGGTCTTGATGATGTTAAGCAGCACCCGAATAGCGACGCGCTTCGACATTAACCGCTCAAAGGTGCTTTCGGTCAACACAAACAGACGGCTGTCATTCACCGCACGGACCGTCGCGCTGCGCGGCTCCTTGTTCACCAGCGCCATCTCCCCGAACATATCGCCGGTGCGTAGTTCGGCGATGCACTTGTTCCCGTCGAAGACGCCCAGTTTTCCGCCCAGCACCACATACATCTGACTACCGACGGTGCCCTGAATGAAAATATCCTGCCCGGCGCTGACATGCATGGTCATGCCTTTGGCAAATATTTTGGCCACTTCTTCACGGTTGAGCCCGTTGAAGAGCGCAACGTGCTTGATGTACTGGTCAATGGTGTTCGGGTCCATCGGTTCAAGTCTCCTGGTTGCTTTCGCCTGGCCGCTGCCCGCGGTAACGACTGCAATACTCAGGCAGACGCCTCGGACGTTCTATACGATGTAGATGAAACGGCTGCAGTTGTTGCAGGTGTGGATGTGGTCGGTATCCTGGCGGACACGCTGGGCATACTGGGAGGGCAGCTTCATGAAACAGCCCTGGCAGGTATCCCCTTCCACGGGGACAAGCGCGGGGGCGCGACCCTTGGCGAGGCGGTCGTAGTGCTTGAGGATACGGGGGTCGATCATGGCGCGGATATTTTCGATGCGCTGCTTGATTTGCTTCTTGCCGGTGCGGGCGGCCTCGTACATTTCCTGGCACAGTTGGAGCCGGGCGAGGAGCACGAGGTCGGCGTGGGCGTCCTGCGCGGTCAAGAGGTCGGGATCGGCCTTGACCTGACTCTCGTAGGTCTCTTCCTGGGTGATGAGGGATTCCGAGAGCTTCTCCAGCAACTGGAAAATTTCGGCTTCATCCGCCGCGTCGAGAATCGCCTGCATGTGCTCTCCGTCGCGCAGGAGCTTGGAGATGGTCGCGATGAAATTCAGATAGGTGGTCTGCTGGGAGGGCGGGTAGCAGATGAGGAAGATAAGGTGAACGGGATGCTTGTCCACCGCGAGGAACTCGAGACCGGCGGGGATCCTCCCGACGGCACAGATCAGGCTCTTGAGTCCGGAGACCCGCGCATGGGGGACGGCAATGCCATGACCAATACCCGTGCTTTCCGTCGCTTCGCGCGCCATGATCTGGTCCAGCGCGGGCCCGGCGTTCTTCAACTTTTTGCTTTCAAAAAGGAGATTGGTCAACTCCTTGAGGGCGTCCGCCTTGGTGCCGGCTTTGAGCTTGGTGGCGATGCAATCTTCCGTGATGTACTTGGATATCAACATGTGGTCTTGTCCTCAGAGGCCCAGGGCCGGTACGGGATCGCCGCGCCGCGGGGCGTACGCCATCCGGAACCGCAAATCCGGCCCGTATACTATCACGCAACTCCACTTCCGCACAATGCGGCGGGGGAAAATGGAGAGATCACTCCGCTTCCTTGTACCAGATCGAGGTCACCACGATGGGGTCGGCGTTCTGGCCGTGATGCCGCTCCTGGCCGCAGCTTTGATGTACAAACGCAACTTCCACCTTCTCCCGTTCGAGCCACGCGTTGATTTGGCCGTCGCACTGGGACAGCCCATCCAGATTGGATTTCGCAATAAATGTCTTGACCTTCATTTCGATTCCGTTTCCCGATCTAGCCACGGAACTTGCCCGGGGCGGTTTCACACACGTTCGTCTCCCAAATCATTCAGAATGGTTCCCCACTGAGTATATCAAGCAGGGTAGCGCGCATGACCTCGATCGGCGCGGGGACGCCGGTCCAGGTCTCGAATTGCAGGGCGGCCTGCTGAATCAGCATTTCAGAACCCAGGATGGCGGTGCAACCCGCCGCCTCGGCTTCCTGGATAAAGGTGGTCTTCAGCGGGCGGTACACCATATCAAACACAATGTGGGAGCGCCGCAACATGCCCTCGGGAATGCACATCGCCCCTTCGTGCCGGGGATACATGCCGACGGGCGTGCCCTGTACCACAATCTCATGATCCGCCATCGCCCCTTCGATCTGGGCGGCGAGATCGCCGCTGCGGACCGGGCAGCCGCCGGCGTTCTCCAGGTCGTGGGCAAGTGCGGCGGCCTTGCCGCCGTCGCGGGCGAGGATGGTCATGCCCGCCACGCCCGGTTCCAGCGCCAGCGCAAAAGCCACGGCGCGCACCGCGCCTCCGGCGCCCAGGAAAAGAATCCGCTTGCCCGTTAGATCGACACCCGCCTGGCGAAAGGCCCGCAGGGTCCCCGTGCCATCGGTCACGCTGCCGAACAGTCGCCCTCGCTCGCTGGTGACCGTGTTGATGCAACCCACCCTGCGCGCCATGGCGTCCAGTTCGTCCACGTGCTCCATCGCGGCAACTTTGTGGGGTATCGTCACGCTGAGTCCCCGAAAACCACCCATCGCCCGCATGCCCGCAAGACAGGCCCCCACGTCTTCGACGCGAAAGGCGCCATAGACGAAGTTCAGTCCGGTCGCCGCAAAGGCGGCGTTATGGATGGCCGGTGACAGGGAGTGTCCCACGGGATTGCCGATAACGGCGCAAAATTGGGTGCTGGTGTCAATAACTCGGGGCACTGATCGGAGAACCTCCTGCAGAAAACGAGGCGATTGAATAAGGTATGACGAGGGCGCCGCGGGTCATCCGGGCGGCCATGCGAGGGAGCGGCCACCGAGGATGTGGAGATGGAGGTGAAAAACCGTTTGACCGCCATCTTCGTTGCAATTGACCACGAAGCGATACCCGGCCTCGGCAATACCCTCCGCCTGGGCAATCGCGCTGGCCCGAAGGAACATACGTCCAAGGAGGGCCTCGTCCTCGGGGCGGGCCTCATGGATCCGGGCGATGTGCCGCCGCGGCACGATCAGGCAGTGGGTCGGCGCGCCGGGATTGATGTCGCGAAATGCGTAGAACTCGTCGTCGGAATAGACCGGCGTGGATGGAATTTCCCCCGCCGCGATCTTGCAGAACAGGCAGTCTCCCGCCATGAGCCAATTTCTCCTTACCCCATTGCAATGGCCTTGTGGAATTCTCGGTGAATGGCACATCCCCACGTGGACCGTCGCCATCAAGTCCATGGTAACCGGGCGGAAAGCGAAAAACAAGCGCGCATTTGGAGTAGAATTTCACTTGAGGCAACGTTGTGCGCGTGTTTCAGGCGTCAGACCTGATTTCCACCCAGGGCGCCGAGTTGATGCTGGATGAGGGTCACGCCAACGGTTGCGGCGGCCTCCGAACGGAGGGTGTAATGGCCGAGGCTCAGTGGCAGCGCCCCGCGCTCGCGCAGCAAGCGCATCTCGTCCGCGCTGAAATCACCTTCGGGGCCCACGAGGTAAAGCACGGGAGATTCCCGACCGATGGATGACACAGGAACATGGGGGCCGTCCATGGCGGCGACGGCGAGGCGGGCCGACGGGTTCTCCTCCAGCACTTCGGCGAGCGACGGTACCACGGAGATTTCGGGCAGCCAACGGCGTCCACATTGCTTGCAGGCTTCGACGGCGAGGCGGGTCCACTTCGGGGAATACCGGGGGGACTTCTCGGAATGGGCGGCGCGGTAGAAGCAGATATGCGCCACGCCGAGGACGGTCGCATCCCGCACGAGTTCATCCAGCACCTTGTCGCGGTGGAGCCAGGCCTGGGCCAGGGTGAGGCCCGGATGTTCACGGGGGGTAAAGTACTCCCCCGCCACCTCCACGGTGACTTCCGCACGGGAAAGCGCCCCGACCGTGGCGGACCAGGCGCGCCCCTGACCATCAAAGAGTTCGACGCTGTCCCCAGTCCGAACGCGGAGTACGCGCAGGGCATGGTGGGATTCTTCGGGAGAGAGCAGGGCGACTCCGGAGCCGGAATGGCCTTGAGGATGATAGAAACGGTGCAAGTGCGGCATGCCGCATGATACCGTAGACCCTCGGAGCAATTACAGCACAACGGACGCAAACACCATGAGAACAGCAGCGCGATTTCTGGGGCGGCTCGCCCTTTCAGCCACACTGGCGATCGGATTCTGGGGGTGCTCGAAGCAGACAAGCGAGGCGCCCCTTCCCGCGCCGCAGTCGGCCGCGACCGGGGCTGCGAAGATTGCGGAGGCGCCCTCCTTCACAGTAACACAGGAAATAAATGGTCCCTATAAGCCGGGGGCGACCGTCACGGTAAAGACGACAATGAACTACACCGGCAGCGAACCGGTGACCGCGCTGGCCCTGCAGACGACGCTGCCCCAGGCATGGCGCTATGGCGGGACAAGCGGTGATCTCAAACCCGCCATCGACCCGCAACAAGGCACCACCGGGTTGGCCACCCTGATCTGGATTCAGATCCCGACCTTTCCCGCAACCGTAACCTACACGCTGGACGTGCCAGACTGGACGGAAGGCACCCATACGCTGAGTTGCAAGGCCATTTACAGAACGCTCGGCGATGAACTGACCTCACCCATCCACGAACTGCCCCTGACGGGTGAAAAATAGCCCCTTGCACGTCGGGCATGCGCCGCCGCCGGATCTCCCGGTGGTCACGGCGTGCCGAGGGGCGGCAAGAGGTGAGAAAAATTGACGCACGCCTGCGGACAGCCTCCGCTCCCGCGGCACGCTGAAACGCCCGATCATCCCCATTTTCGGGCATTTTTTGTCGATTCCGATGGAACTGGCAATCGGCGTACTTCTTGCTCCATCATGTCGTCATAAAGTTGTAGGTCCACGACGTGGAGAAACTGTGGTCCGCCGCATGCGCTTGCCAGCGCGCGTCGGTCCTGCGCATTGGGATGGGACTTACACGACACGGTGGCGCCTGGAGAACAGGAAGCCCCTCACCTCGTTTCCGGACCTCGTCCGGGAGCTATGGTGAACCCGGCGCCATCACGGGGTCCCCCCGCCACGCCGGCATCCGTGCCGGACGAGGCGGGGGGCATTTGGAAATCATTCGGGCCGGGCGCTCAGGGTGCCGCCTCGGGCTCCACGGGTTCGATGGGCGCGGGGTCTTCCGGGAGGCTCAGTGCCGCCGGATCCCAGCCACCACCGAGGGACTTGAAGAGGGATACCAGGTTCGCGAGGATGATACTCTCGCTCTGGACCAACTGGTCCTCGCTTTCAAACAGGGAGCGCTGCGCCTGGAGCGCGTTGAGGAAGCCTTCCATGCCGCGGGCGTAGCGCTCGTTGGCCAGGGCGACCGCGCGCTGGTTGGCCGCGACGGCCTCCGTTACGGAGCGGCGATAGACCTGCTCCGAGGAGAAGGCAACAAGGGCCGTCTCCACGTCGGCCAAGGCCTGCATGATGGTTTGCTCATATCGAATGAGGGCCTGTTCCTGGCGCTCGTTTTGCACTTCGATGTTCGCCCGGATGCGCCCGCCCTGGAAAATGGGCCAGCTCACGCCGGGGCCGAAACTCCAGAGTTGATTGGCGCTGTTCAGCGCGCTGCCGACGACGTTGCTCTGGCCCGAAACACCGCCCGTCAGGTAGAACTTCGGATAGAGGTCCGCCATGGCCACGCCGATACGCGCGTTCTCCGCGGCTAGCTGGCGCTCGGCCACGCGGATATCCGGGCGGCGCTTGAGCAATTCGGAGGGCAGCCCGACGGGGATTTCCGCCGGCACTGCGGGCAGCGGCGCGGCGGTCTCCAGCTCGGCCAGAAGCATGCCAGGCTCTCCGCCGAGAAGCACACCAAGGCGATAGATCGCGCTGGCGACCTGCTGGCCCAGCAAGGGCACCTGGCCTTCGAAAGCCGCCAGCAACGATCGGGCGCGAACGGCGTCGAGTTCGCTGCTGAGCCCCGCCTCATAGCGCGCGGCGGTCAGCTTCACGGTTTCAGACTGGGCCTGAATGTTGCGCTGGGTGATGTCGAGGCGGTTTTGTGCGGCGCGCAGATCAATGTAATTCAGCGCAACCTCGGCCACGAGCGATACCAGTACTTGCCGCTCCGCCTCCACCACGGCCTCCAGATCGGCATCGGCGGCTTCAACCGCCCGCCGGTTCCCGCCGAAGACATCCAGCTCCCAGGAGGCGTCAAAGCCCAGGGAGAACAGGTCACTCGTGCGATCCGGCGCGCCGCCCGTCGGGCTGATGGTCAATCCGGTCGTGCCGCCGGCGGCGGAGGCGGTATGGGAGACGCTCACGTTTCGCCCGCGAATGTTGATGGTGCGGGTGAGACCGCCGGGTCCAAAGCCGATGCTGCCGGACACCGGCGAGCCGCCGTCGACCTGCTGCTCCGGGCCCTGGCTGCGCTTGAGCGACGCCCCGGCGTTCACGCTGGGCTGGAGGCTGGCCGCCACGATACCCCGTGCGGCCCGGGCTTCACGAACGCGCGAGGCCGCGGCCCGCAAATCGAAATTGCCTTCAACCGCACGGGCAATCAAGCTGTCCAGCGCGGGATCGTTGAACTGGGTCCACCAGGCGGAAATGTCGCGCGACGCGGCGCTCACGCCCCCGGCCTTCTCCGACACCCAGTCTTCCGGGGTGGCGATCTCGGGCCGGGCGTAGTCGGGCCCGGTCATGCAACCGGAAGCAAGGAGCGCGAGTAGCGCCGCCAGGCCGGCCTTTTTACTGGGTACTCTCATTAGTGCGCCTCCTGCGCGGGGCTTGCCTCTTCGGCATCCGCGGATTTGCGGCTGAGCTTGTCGGTAACGGCCTGAATGACCACGAAGAAGAGGGGCACGAAGACCACGGCCAGGAAGGTGGCCGAAATCATGCCGCCGAGGATGCCGATGCCGATGGACTGACGGCCCGCCGCGCCCGCGCCGCTGCTGATGGCCAGCGGCAGCACACCCAGCACGAAGGCCAGCGACGTCATCAGGATCGGCCGCAGGCGCAGGCGCGCCGCTTCGAGCGCGGCCTCGACGACCCCCTTGCCCTCACGGTGTTCGTGGGCGGCGAACTCTACAATGAGGATCGCATTCTTCGCCGCCAGTCCCACAAGCGTGAGCAGGCCGACCTGGAAGTAGATGTCTTTCGGCATGCCGAAGATGAACACGGCGAAGATGGCGCCGAACAGCCCGAAGGGCACGGCCAGCAGCACCGCCAGCGGCAACGACCACTTCTCATACTGGGCGGCCAGAACGAGGAACACCATTACGAGGCCGAAGGCGAGCACATAAGGCGCCTGGTTGCCGGCCCGCACTTCCTGATAGGAAGCGCCACTCCAGGAGAAGCCGTAGCCGTCGGGAAGGTTTTGCGCGGCGAGCTCCTCGATGATCTTGATCGCGTCGCCGGTGCTGTAACCCGGCGCGGGCACCCCGGTAATCTGCACGGAGGGGTAGCTGTTGAAGCGAGTGACGAGGTTGGGGCCGGCCTTGTACTTCAGATCCAGCACGCCCGAGAGCTCCACCATGTGGCCCTGATCATTGCGCGCGTAGATCCGCCGGATATCATCGGGATTCTGCCGGTACTCGGATTCCGCCTGGACCTGGACGCGATACACGCGGCCAAACTTGGTGAAGTCGTTCACATAGAGCGACCCCAGATACGCCTGGAGACTATCGAAGATCTCCGTCATCGGCAGCCCCATCGCCTTGGCGCGGGTCCGGTCCACATCCACAAAAATGCGCGGCTGGCCCATGTTGATTGTCGAATTCAGGAACTGGAGACGCGGGTCGGCTCCCAGCGCCGCCATGAAGCCCTGGGACACTTCCGTGAGTTGTTCGACGTTGCCCACGCCGCGGCCTTCGAGCTGCATTTCAAAGCCCGCGCGAACACCGAGGCCGCGAATGGCCGGCGGGTTCAGGGCGAGAATCAACGCGTCCTTGTTGCCGCCGAATCGGCCAAACATGCGGCCCACCAGGCTGTCCACGTGATGCTCGGGTCCGGGCCGGTCTTCCCAATTCTTCAGATTCACGAACATGACCGCGCCGTTGGTGTTCGGCACGAAGCCCGAGAGGAAATCGAGGCCGACCAGCGCCACCATGTGTTCGACTTCGGGTTGTTCCAGGACGAAGGACTCGATTTCCTTCACCACCGCCTCGGTCCGGTTGAGCGCGCTGCCCTGGGGAAGCTGTACGGCGATAATGAAATAGCCCTGATCTTCCTGGGGCACGAAGCCACCGGGGACGCGCCCGAACAACAGGTAGGTCAGGTAGACCAGTCCAATAAAGAGGGCGATGGTGATATAGCCGAAGCGGATGGCCTGGCGGACCACCACGACGTACACCTGTCTGCCCTTGTCGAAGCACCAGTCAAAGGCCCGGAAGGGCGCCCACTTCTGGTGGTTGGCGCGCAGCATGATACGGCAAAGCGCGGGGCTGAGTGAGAGCGCCACCAGGCCGGAGATGGCCACGGACACCGAGATGGTGATGGCGAACTGCCGGTACATGGCGCCGGTAAGACCGCTGAGAAAGGCCACGGGAAGGTAGACGGCGAGAAGTACCAGCACACTGGCCACCACGGCGCCGAAGATCTGCTGGGTCGCTTTAATCGTCGCTTCCCGGCGGGACAGGTTGCCCTCGTGCAGCACGCGCTCCACGTTTTCCACCACGAGAATGGCGTCGTCCACCACAATACCGATGGCCAGCACCAGGCCGAAGAGGGTCAGGGTGTTGATGGAGAATCCGAAGGCGTACATCCCGAGAAAGGTTCCGATAATCGACACCGGCACCGCGAGGAGCGGGATAAGGGTGGCGCGCCAGCTCCCCAGGAACACAAACACCACCAGCACGACCAGGAAGGCCGCCTCCAGCAACGTTTTCACCACCTCGGAGATGGACGAGTCGATGAAGCGCGTGATGTCGAAGGGGATACTGTAGGTGACGCCTTCGGGGAAGTCCGCCTTGAGCACCTCCATGGCATCCTTCACGCCAATCAACGTTGACAGGGCGTTGGCGCCGGGCTGAAGGAAGATGAGAATGGGCACGGCGGGCTGGGCGTTGTAACGCCCGAAGGAGTCATAGCTCAGCGAGCCCAACTCCACCCGCGCGACATCGCCCAGACGCAGTACCGAACCGTCCTCGTTCGCGCGCAGGATGATGTCCTTGTATTCCTCGGGATCGGAGAGTCGCCCCT
The DNA here is from genome assembly GCA_016791475.1 of Candidatus Hydrogenedentota bacterium. NCBI lineage: Bacteria > Pseudomonadati > Candidatus Hydrogenedentota > Candidatus Hydrogenedentota bacterium. The sequence goes on along the minus strand of JAEUWI010000048.1, from coordinate 15,722 downwards.
GGGTGATGACGGGGATCGTGAAAGCGACTTCGCCATCGTTGGGGGCGGCGCCGACGCGACCCGCGGCGAAGAGGGAATTCTGCTCCCGAATCGACTTGGCCACGTCGCTGATCGTGAGACCTTTCGATGCCAGGTCGTCCGGGTTCAGCCAGATGCGCATCGAATAGTCTTTACCGCCAAACACCTGCACGTCGCCCACACCGGGTACGCGCTTCAGCGCATCCAGCAGGTTGATCGTTGCGTAGTTGGCGAGGTAGAGGTCGTCCACTTTGCCGTCTGCGGCGTTGAGCGCGACCACACCCAGGATGTTGTTCGCGCGCTTGTTTACGGACAGGCCCTGACGAATCACCTCCTGCGGGAGGCGCGGCTCCGCGCGTTTGAGCCGGTTCTGCACTTCCACTGCGGCGATGTCAAGATCCGCGCCGATGTCAAAGGTACACACGACGCTGAGGCGCCCCGTATTGGTGGCGGTGGACTGGTAGTAGATCAGGTTTTCGATGCCGCTCAGCTCCTGCTCGATCGGTGTCGCGATCGATTCGGAGACGGTCTCGGCATCGGCCCCGGGGTAGTTGGCTTCGATCACCACCGTGGGGGGGGTGATTTCAGGCGACTGCTCCACGGGAAGAAAGAGGATGGACACCGCGCCGCAGATGGTAATCACGATAGAGATAACCGCCGCAAATACGGGCCGGTCGATAAAGAATTTGGCCAGCATCGCGCTAGTTCTCCGGCTTCGCGTCGGCGGCCGATTCCAGCGGAGCCGGGGTCACCGCGGTGCCAGGCTGGACTTTGGTGACGCCGTCCACGATGACCTTTTCGCCCGCGGAAAGCCCGGACTCGATAATCCAGTCGGCCCCGCTCCAGGATCCGGGTTCCACAATGCGCAACTCGGCGGTGTTGTCCTCTTTGAGGACATACACGAAGCTGCCCTGGGGGGATTCGCTCACCGCACGCTGGGGAACCGCGATGGTGTTGGGGCGTTGGTACCCGCGCATGTGCGCCCGGACAAATTGCCCCGGCTTGAGCTTCCGGTCGGGATTCTCAAAAGTGGCGCGCAGTTCCAGGGAGCCCATCCCGGTGTTCACGGTTGTGCTTTCGAAATCCAGCGTGCCCTGGACCGGATAGGTGCTCCCGTCGAGCAGAGTGATCTCGAGATAGGGCGTCCCGGCGCCGTTGACCTGATAAGAACCGTCCGCTTCAAGGGAACGCCAGCGAAGGTAGTCCCGCTCGGTCATCTGGTAGCTTACGTAGATTGGATCCACCTGATGGATGACGGTCAACAGGCCGTTTTGCGCCTGATCCACCAGGCTTCCAATTTCCTTGAGTGTCTTGCCGACATAGCCGGTGAGGGGGGCTTCAATTACCGTATAGCCCAACTCCAGTTCGGCTTTGGCCAGTTGCGCCTTTGCGAGGCTGAGCGCGGCGGCGGCGTCGCTCCGCTCGGCCAATTGCTTGTCCAGATCGCTCTGGGCTATCGCACCGGGTACGGATACGGATTTCAGGCGGGCCACTTCCTTTTCGGCCAGGTTGACCCGGGCTTCCGCCTGGGTCACGCGCGCTTTGGCAATATCGAGGTCCGCCTCGAAGGGACGCGGATCGATTTTGTAGAGCTGCTTGCCCGCCTCCACCAGGGTGCCTTCTTCAAAATCGCGGGAATCCAGAAAGCCCTGGACGCGGGCGCGAATTTCGACCACCTTGGAGGCTTCGGTGACGCCCACAAAGTCGAAGGAGACCGGCATGGAGCGGGGCTCTACGACCACAAAAGTCACCTGGGGGGGCGGTGGGGGGCCGCCCGGCTGTGCGAGGGATGCATTTGTAAGTAGTACAAATAGCATTAACATGGAAGATCGGAGTGGAGTGGTGTACTGCATTCGGAAACCTTTCTATGGCCCGTTTCCATCCGGGAGCATGCGGGGATGCAGCGCTGGATGGACAAGATTCCTGCTATCTAGAGACTATGCGCATTCTGCAGGGTTGCGAAGCGCGCCGCCGACTCGCGCCCGTTTATTTGTGCCCCTGTGGTCGTTGGAAATTACACCCGTGCGCCGGCCAGCCGGCTCGCCATGGCGAGCATGGCCTCCACCAGCACCCGCCGCTGTTCTTCCGAGAAAGGGGATACATTCAAGGATTCCATCAGCATGAGGCCATCCGCCGCGAGCAGCAGGATATTGGCCTCTTCCTGATCGACATCCAGCGACTCCAGATCGGAAACTCGCTGTTCGTGAAACTTCAGTATGGGTGCTTTGAGATTGGGACAGTTGGCCAGGGCCGCGACCAGGGCGGCACAGAGCTGAGGATTTCGCTCCTCGTCGAGCAGGGCCCCTTCCACATCGGCTCTCAGCATGGCCTCCGGGCCGTCGCCATAGGCCGCGCGCCGCGCCCGGCGCTTTTCTCTGCCCTTCTCTATCAGACGGTCCACCAGGGCTTGAAGCAGGGCATCCTTGGTGGGGAAATGGTAGAGCAGGCCGCCCTTGCTGACCTGAGCGCGCTCCGCCACTGAATCGAGGGTCAGGCGCCAGGCACCCTGCTCGGTCAACAGCACTTCGGCGGCGTCCAGCATCAGATCTTTACAACTGGGTCGTACCATGGCTACCTTTCGGAGAGTTACTAAACCGTCTGGACGGTATAGTAACACCAAACTCCACTGTTGTCAACTTCTGGAGCGATCAGACCGACTTGACCGCCCGGTCGACTCTGGAAATCTTGCGGAGAGCCCGATCAACTCCTTGTGCTATGCTCTGCGCTATGACTTCTCCCCCTACGACGAACGCAGCCCCCGAAACTGGACAGCCCGTAGCGCTTGCGTGCCGGAAGATCTGGGGCGGCAATTCGCAAGCCGCCATGCCCGTTTCCATGCCCGGACTGGCCGGGGTCCTCCACGCCATCCCGAAGGACAGCCATGTGGGAGGGGACCTCTACTACCTTTCCGCCTGCGGCGCCGGAATCGTTTCGCGCATGTGTATCGCCGATGTGCGCGGCCACGGGGAGGGTGTAGCCGATTTCGCCACCTGGCTGGAGCAGGTCTTTTCGGCGCACATGAACCGTCACAGCCCTTCGGGCGTGCTCCGCGAAGTGAACCAACGTGCGGTAAGGCGTGGGCTGTGCCTCATGTCCACCGCCTTGTGCTTCAGCTACAACTCCCTGAACGGGCGGCTCGTGTTCTGCAATGCGGGACACCCGCATCTGCGCGTCTGCCGGGCGGGTTCGGATCGCTGGGAAGCGCTGGAAGTCCACGCACGCGACAAGTCCAGGCCCTGGAATGTACCCCTGGCCGTAACGGGCGAAGCGCGCTACTCCGTGGGCAAGGCGCGCCTGCAACCGGGCGATCGCCTGCTCATTCACACCGACGGTCTGACCGAAGCGCACGACGCGAGCGGCACGCAGTTGGCCGAAAACCTCTGGACACCTGGGCGCCTTCCTGACAGCAGCGCCCGGCCGAGCGACATCGCGACGGGCTTGTTGCAGGTGCTGCGCGAGCACCTCGCCAATCCAGCGGTAGCGGACGATGATGTCACTTTTACCGTGCTGGAAGTCCTTCCCTTCCAGCGCGGCAACCGGGTGATGGTCTACTTCCGCAACAACTACGGCAAAGAAGCGCGAGCGCGAAAGCGCGAGGGGCAGGGCTAAGGGGACCGTCCTGCGCGTCTAAGCGCGGGCGACGCCCTTGCAGTCGGGATAGCCGGTACAGCCCCAGAAGGACTGGCCAGTGTTTTTGCCTTGCTTCGCCGTGCGCATGGCCATGGGCCTGCCGCACTGGGGGCAGTCGGGGATGGAATTGGAGCGATCTGACCGATCCGACCGATCTGACGGATCAGTTTGATCGGTCTGAGCAGTCTGATAAATCCGATTTGTGGACCGTGCTTTCTGTCGGCTCCGCTCTTCGAGTCGCGCGGTGGCGAGTAGCTCGCTGTAGCCGCCTTCGCCGATGAATTGCGCCTCGAGTGCGAGGATCTGCTGATCGAGCAGATAGTTCGCCTGGTGGATCAGGCAGATCAGGGCGTTCGCGCGGATGGCGGGATCGGCGTGGTCGAGCCAGGGGGCGTAGAGGGCGTAGCGCTGGTGATCGGTGAGGTGGAGCATATAGGACGGATTCGACGGATAGGACTGATTACTTGGATCGGCTTGTCCCATCGAATCGGTCCTATCCGTCGAATCCGCCCTATTCTTCGAGTCTGGTCGAAGTGATCGCGCAACTCTCCGCACTTCCGACACTTCGCGGCTGTTCAACGCCCACTGCGTCAGGTGTCGATGTCGCAGGAAATCTTCATAGTCCAGCAGCAATTCCTCAAGACTCGCTCGGGCAACATTTACGAGGCGCAACTCCGTTTGCGAGGAAGTCGCGGAGGCGCGGCTCCCCTCGGCGATGTTTTGCCTACCGGATCTTGCCGCCTGAACCATCTGGTCTACGGTTCGCGAGCGGCTGTCGATGAAGCGCTCGCAGAACCACACCGTGGCGTCGTAGATGATGGTCGCCATCTGAAAGGTGGCGAGGTTGCGGTAGCCACCACTGGCGCGCAGCTTGCCCATGGCTCGTGCTCCAAATTGAGTTGAGATCGATCAAATCGGTCCTATCCGTCTTATCCGTCGTATAAGACCGATATTTTAGCAATTTCAGCCCTCACTCCCCATCCAAATGCAGCGTCGTGTTCTCGTACAGCAGCTCATCGTTGCTTGGCACGGCCTCTTCGCCGGTAAGGTCCCAGAACTGCCAGAATCCTCCCCGCAGCTTCACCCACACGCGATCATTCTCGGTATCCTGCCACCAGGTCTCCCCGGCCGAATCACGGACTGCCTGAAGCGATTCCACCGCGTTGTAGGCCTGGAAACGGCCATAAGACTCCACGGAGACTTCCGGCGTAACGTCGCCGCTGAACTGGATGCCGATGACGAGGGTGTCCTGAGGCTCCAGCATGTTTTCGAAATTCAGGCGAAAATCCGTGGGCATGGGCGATCCGGGGAATTCGACCATATAGATCCCGCTGGCATGGGCCGCAAAGTGGCGGAAGGGCGACAGCAGCCAGTCCTCGCCCGCTTCGGCAACGCTCCAGGTGGCGATGGGCACAAGGGTATCCGGATTCAGGCGTGTGGCCTGCACCGCCATGAGGGGATGGTAGTAGGGGCGCAGGTTGTTGATGACGAATTCCGTGATGCCATAGAAGGGACCGGGCACACTGACGCCGCCCGTGCCCGCGCCGGGAGCAACAGGCGTGGGGGTCAGGCCAAACGTGAAGAAGGGCTCGTCGTAAACGATGAACTGTTCCGCAGGACCCCAGAGACCGTGGGGATCGAGCATTGCACCCGCAAGCACGAAGTGATCGTAGTTCGAGCGGGATCGATAGCCGGGGTGGCTGTTGATGAGAAGGTTGTCCGTGTTGCGCGTCTGCCCTTTTTCCACGGGGCGGATGTAGTAGTCGTCCGTTGCGAAAGTGCCGCTGCGTTCATCGGGGACCAGCGGAAAGTTCACAACGACGTTTTCGCGAATATCGAAGGTGCTGTGGTAGGTGGCGAAGGCCGTTGGAATTTCTGTGCCGCCGAGGGCCTCCACATAGGCATCTGGACGGGGCGTGGCGCTGTTGAGACTGTCGCCGATGGCCAGGCAGTGCTCGATGATACCGTCTTCGCCCGCGCCCGCGAAGAAGCGGCCCGCGTTGTCGGCGGAGACGATGCCGGAGTTTGTGGGCCAACTGGAACGATCCCAGATGCCGCTGCGTCCGCTCTTCCAGGTGCTCAGGCCCGTCAGATCGAAACGGCGCATATTGGCCCGGGGATAGACCGGGTCAATACCGTCGATGGTGGAGATGTACTGGGCAGGAAAAACATTGCCCGCGTTGTCGATTTCGACGAAGTCGAGCATGATGCCTTCGGCGCCGCTGGTGTGGGTGCTGTTGTCGCCGAAGGCGCCGAATTGAAGCCGGTTCGGCCGCATGGCGACACCGATATTCGGCCCCCAGGGATTGGCGGGGAAGGCCAGCCAATAGCCGAAACCCCGGCAATCCGCCACGGCGTTGTTGATGGTGACATTGTCGGGATTCGCAATCCAGAAGCCGCTGGAGCCGCCGTCACCGAAGATCTCGTGCTGCTTCAGCGCATCTTCCGGCTCGGGGTTCCGCACATGAAGCACCAGATTTCCGTCAAAGGTGTTGCGACGCTCCACCGCGTCTTCCGTGAAGATACCGTGGCCGTGGGTGCTGTAGACGATGTTGTTCTGCACGAGCACGCCGTTGGTGCCGTGAACTACGATGCCGCGGCTGGCGGACAGGTTGATGGTCGAATTGCGGATGAACTGGCCGTCGGCGTCGCCGAGGAAATTCACGCCATCGTAGCTGAGCATGTGCCAGTGAAAGGGGTAGCGCCCGAGTCGGCCGCGCTGACCGCCACGGCGAAACTCCACGCTGTCCACCTTGGCCGATGAGCCGTGCTGCATCATCATGACATGCACGCCGAAGCCTTCGTCCCGCCAGAGTGAATCATCGGGCGCCTGAATCACGATATTGCGGGAGAGATTGCCTATTTCCGCGCGCTCATCCAGCACCACGGGGGTATCGGGATGATCGGGGGTAATGACGTTGGTGGCATCGAGGCTCATGCCTTCGGGGGTGACATACTGGAGGCGGCCCCAGTGAAAATCGGTCACGGGACTCTGCAGTGACACCGTGTTGCCGGTGACCGGGCCGAGCGTGCGCACTTCGGTCTCGGAAACGCCATACCAGTCCGTTGGCGCCAGGACGATTTCGTCGCCCGCGTTCCAGCCGGTTTCCTCCAGGGTTTCGAGGGCGGTGGCGCCGGCTTCCGCGTGGGCGTTGATTTTGGTCCAGGCCACGGCGGGCGGGGTGCCGAAGAGTTCGAGAGAGCCGTCCATTACCATGATGCCTCGGGTGCCCATACCCATGATGTCCTGGCCAATCACACCGGTGAGCGTGAAAGTGACATTGTGTTCGACGGGATCCGCTTCTGAACCGGCGCGCAATTCGCCGTGGACCATGATGGCCTCAGCCGTAAGTTCAAGATCAGCGTCTTCGATTTCCAGCATGCCCAGCACGGTGATCACGCCGAGGGCGGGCGGACTCACATCCAATAGCACGTGCATGTCGGTGTCGATGGTGACATCTTCGCCGGCTGCGGGCACAGCGCCCCCCCAGGTGGCGGGATCAGACCAGAGGGAAACGAGTTCTCCTTCACCTTCACCTTCACCTTCACCTTCACCTTCACCTTCGCCCTCTCCTTCGCCCTCGCCTCCGTGATCATGACCGAGCGAGATGGTGATGGAGACGGTAGAATCCGCGGCGACTTCAGCGCCAGCCAGCGGACTTTGCGAGATGACCTGCCCGACGGGAATGGTATCGTGGTGGGCCTGGGTAACGGTGCCTAATTCAAGACCTTCATCATGCAGCATATCCTCCGCGACTTCGCGGGTGAGGCCGGACAGATCGGGAACGGTTACGGTATTCGGGGGCGTGGGACACCCGGTCAGCATGGTGACGAGGAGCCCCAACGCTATAAGGCACTGCGCCGGCTGCGGATATCGCCTCAGTCGGCATACCACTGACGGGCGCGACGCCTGAGGCGCCGACGTCGACCACGTGCGAGTACAGTAGCCTTCTGGAGTGCGGCGGGGCGTGGAAGGAGAATGACGGCGGAGAAAAGAAGAGCGGCGACAAGGATCGAAAACGGCATGATTTCCCAACCTTTCTACGTTGTCTGCAGACACGTCAGTGCGGAGCAAGGTCGTGAAAACAGTTCTCGCATCGGCGGCCCAAAACGCCACCGCAGAAAGTATACCCCGAAAAATGCGAACGCGCAAAACCCGCGCGGACAAACCCGCACAAGCGATTACCGCGCAGGTAGTTAAGACAACTTCAGACATCCGATCCCGACTCCCTTTTTCGTTTGATTGAATGCGCCGCAGCCGACTCCCGGCCAGGCCACGGCGTCTCGTACGAAACCCGCCTGGATTCACCGCACCCAACGATGCCCGGAGGCAGATCGCGCGAACGCACCACGGCTTTTTTCCGCAACCTGCCGTTAGTGTAGCCTGCCCGGCGGCGCGCGCGCCAACACAACCACTTTCACGGTCTCCTTCGTTAACTGGAGAAATAGTAGCGATGCTATACTTGCACCACAGGTTTGGCACAGTGATCGAAATCTCATCTATAAGGAGCACAAAGAATGAGCAACAGGTACACCTATCGTCGGCTGGACAAGGATGATGCGGCGGTGCTGCTGGTGGATCATCAGTCGGGGCTCTGCAACATCGTGGGCGATTTTTCGCCCGACGACTTCATCAACAATGTGCTCGCGCTGGCGGATTCGGCAAAGTATTTCAAACTGCCCACGATCCTGACCACGAGCTTTGAGGATGGCCCGAACGGCCCGCTGATACCTGAAATCAAGGCCCTATTCCCCGATGCACCCTACGTTGCGCGCCCCGGCCAGATCAACGCGTGGGACAACCAGGACTTCGTCGACGCCATCAAGGCGACGGGAAAGAGGCAGTTGATTATCGCGGGTGTGGTCACCGAGGTGTGCGTGGCTTTTCCGGCCCTCTCGGCGCTGGAGGAGGGCTACGAAGTGTTCGTGGTCACAGACGCCTCCGGCACCTTCAACAAAACCACGCGCGAGGCGGCCTGGTCGCGCATGGAGGCGGCGGGCGCGCAATTGATGAGCTGGTTTGGCGTGGCGTGCGAATTGCACCGGGACTGGCGCAACGACGTGGAAGGATTGGGAACGCTCTTTGCCAATCATCTGCCCGCCTACAAGAATTTGATTACGAGCTATAACGCACGCAAATAAGAGAGACCGCAGTAAGTATGCGAAACCCGGTGCGTTTGACTACGCACCGGGCTTCACGTTCAAAGGGCATCGTTCACCGAGGCCAGTCTGATGGAGTCGGCCTTCTTTCGAATATCGTTCAATTCATCGCGCGTTTTGCGATCGAGATTCTTGTAGCTCAGGGCCATTCGCGGATTGCGGAACAGGAGCGCCTTGTTTCGCGCCAGGAAATCCCAGTAGAGGGCGTTAAAGGGGCAGGCCTTTTCGCCAAGGAATTGCTTGGGGTCATAGGGGCAGTACTTGCAGTAGTTGCTCATTTTGTTGATGTAGTTCGCCGAACCCGCATAGGGCTTGGAGGCCATGAGTCCACCATCGGCGAAGGTGGCCATGCCGATCACATTGGGCGTCACCACCCAGTGCCACGCGTCGATATAGGCGAGCCAGTACCACTCGTTCAGAGCCTGCGGTCGCACCCCGGCGAGGAGGCCAAAGTTTCCCGTGATCATCAGCCGCTGAATGTGGTGATTGAGGCCATGGTGTATGACCGGGACCACGGCCTCGGCCATGCAGTTCATACGGGTCTGACCGTGCCAGTACACCCCGGGCAGGGGCAAGTCCGCCTCCAGTCGATTGGATTCTTCGTAGCCCGGCATATTGGCGCGGTAGAGCTCCCGCACAAATTCTCGCCAACCCACGATCTGGCGAATGAAGCCCTCGGCCGCATTGAGCGGCACGCGCCCCCGTCGAAAGTGGGCCTCGGCCTGACGGCACACCCCATCGGGGTCGAGCAGGCCGATATTGATGTGGGCGGATATCAGCGAATGAAAGAGGGCCACGTTGCCCGCCACCATGGCGTCCTGGTAGTCCCCGAAGAGGGGAAAACGCCATTGGAGAAAGTTGTCATAAAACTCCTGGGCCTCGCGGCGGGTGACGGGCCAATGGAACGAGTCGAGTCGCCCAAAGGCCTTCGGAAAGTGCTCATTTACATCGGCGACAACCTGGCGGGTGATCGCGTCGGGGGCATAGCGCGGTACTGGCGGTGATTCCAGCCCCTTCTTCGGCGGGTTACGGTTCTCCGCGTCGAAGTTCCAGGCCCCGCCCGTCGGTTCCGGCCCATCCATGAGCATGCCGGTGGCGGCGCGCAGCTTGCGGTAGAAGACTTCCATCCGCGTGGCCTTGCCGCGGACCAGCATGACGGGCTGATCCAACCGCGCGTTGATGAACATGTCGTTGTCCACGACCTCGACCGCGATACCGGCGGACTCCGCGGCCGCCTGGTATCGCGCACTTGCGCCCCAGTCCGCCGAATCCATCATCCGAACTTCGCGCACACCGGTTAACTTGAGTGCCGCCGTCAGGTCGTCGCAACAGGCGAAGTAGTCCACCGTGAAGCCGGCGCCGCGCAGCTCTTCCGCGAAATGACGCATGGCGGAAAACACGAAGGTCAATCGCTGCCTGTGAAAGGGCACGAGGGTGAATTCGCTCTTGTACTCCGCAAGAATTACGCGCGTATTACGGGGCGTGCAACCACGAAAGAGCGCCGTATCCGTGGAGAGTTGATCGGGCTGAACGAATAGCGTGTTCAAAGCGTCTGCTCCGCGACGGGCCATGTGACGCAGAGCGCCCAGAGCAAGAGGCCCGCGCGCAGGGACCAGAGGGCGGTCCGTATCCAGTTGCTGTTGACGAGCGCATCGATCGCAGCGCGATCATAGCCCTGGGTCAGGCGGTTGTGCAACGGCACCTGCACCGCGAACGTGCACGCCCAGATGGCTGCTACCAGTAGCCCGCCCGTGATGGCAAAATGCACGGGCAATGTTGCCGGGCGCCACCCGAGCAAGGCGGCGGCCGTGAAAAGCTCGACCAGCATGAGCGGCACCACCACCCGACTGATCTGGCGCTGGTGAAAGGCCTCGAACTCGATGAATTTCGGCCCGGCAATGTAGCGAAAGGCGGGGTAATGCGCGATCTGTATGGTCCAGATCAGACCCGTCAGGGCGAAGGTGCTGGCGGCATTGGCCAGCAATACTGCCGTGCCCGGATTCATCCGATTGCCGGACTTACGCGGGGGCGGGGCTGAACCCGACTCAATCCCCCATCCACCCCCAGCACCTGCCCGGTGACCCAGCGCTGCGCGGGATCGAGAAACCAGGCGATGGCGGAGGCGATGTCGTCGGCTTGGCCGAGCGACCCGATGGGGTGAAGCGACTCGGAAAGCTTGCGCGCGGCCGGTGCGGCGGTGATGGACGCCGAGAGGGGCGTTTCCACCAGACCGGGCGCCACGGCATTGAAGCGAATGCCGCTGGACGCATAGGTGGCGGCGGCTGACCGAACCAGCCCCTCGATGGCCCCTTTTGCTGCGGCGATGGCTTCGTGGTTGCCCATGCCGAAGCTCGCGGCGGCAGAAGACACCAGCACCACCGAGCCGGCGTCCCTCCCAAATACGGCTTTGGCGCTGCGCACCACGGCAAAGGCCGTGACGAGGTTGGCGTTCAACGTGCTATCGAAATCCTCGCGAGAGGTGAGGTGGGCCGGCTTCAACAGGATGGAGCCGGAGCAATTCACCAGACCGGTAAGGCCGCCGAGCGCTTTTTTTGCTTCCGCCAGCGCGCTGGCCACGGCATCAAAATCGGTCAAATCGCAGGCCGTGCGCCATGCGGCGCCTGGCGCCGCGAGACCCGCCACGTCGCGTCCAATCGCGGCGATGTGCGCGCCCCGCTCATGAAGTTGCGCCATGAGGGCCGTCGCGATGGCGCTGCGCGGAGCCAATATTGCGATCCGCTCTTCGCTCATGAAGTCGACACCGCGCCCGAGTTTATCGTGGACCAATCTTTAATCGCATCGAGGTAGCCACGGCGGAAATTGAATATGGTATTGAGCTGGCGCTTCACCATCACGGCGTGGGCAATCTCGCCGAGTGGACCAAAGGGCAGGGCGTAGCGCACTTCGTCGCGAATCAGGGTCCCCTCCCCCTGCGCTTCGAAGGTGTGGGTATGGTGCCAGAAGGAATACGGACCCTTGAGCTGTACATCCACGAAGCGATGGGGTGGGTCGTATTCAGAAATGCACGTCGTCCAGCGCATGGGGATTCCATTCACCGAAACGACATAGTCAATGATAGCGCCAACGTGCATCGGAATGGGACTGGGCGTCAACAATTTGAAGCCAAGAAAACCGGGCGTCAACTTCCCGAGATTCTCCGGTCGGGCAAAAAATGGAAACACCTCGTCGAGCGGGGCGGGGAGATATTGCTCCTGCTGGAGCAGGTGAACTTTCATGGGTTGCTTCTCCTGATGGAGGCTCCGGGTTGGGCCGTGCGATTTCGATCACCGTTTCTATTCTACCATTCGGCGGCGATCTTGTAAAGTTTTTGTCTAATATGTTTTAGACAATATGTTGAGATATGCATTCGTATTCGACCCGACTCCGTGTTACTATGGCGGTCGAATCTGGGCAGCGAGTGAGGAGACCGACATGCAGATCGTACCCATCGGTGTATTCCATTGTTCGGAAAAACACCCCTACGACGCCGCGCGTCAGGGCACGGTGGCCCTTGACAGCCTGGGGCGGATCGAATTGGACGGCGGCCAGAACTTCGAGCAGGCCCTGCAGGATCTGGCGGGCTTTTCCCACATCTGGGTCATCTTCCAGTTTCACCACAACAAGGCCTGGAAGCCCCTCGTGCAGCCGCCAAGGGGCAATCGGAAGGTGGGTGTCTTTGCCTCCCGCGCGCCCTACCGCCCCAACAGCATCGGCCTCACGTGTGTGCGCCTGATCGCCGTGTCGGGCCGAATTGTGGAGGTGGCGGACCACGATCTGCTGGACGGCACGCCTGTCCTGGATATCAAGCCCTATCTCACCTATGCAGATAGTTTTCCGGACGCTACGCTCGGCTGGCTTGACGAAATTGAAGAGCCGACCTGGACCGTTACCTTCAGCGAGACGGCCGAGACGCAGGTGCGCTGGCTGGAGTCGAAGGGGGTGGAGTGTCTGGAGGCCTTTCTGGTGCAGCAGCTTGCCGACGAACCCTTCAACCGCAAACGGAAACGGCTGCGCCAACTGGGCGAGCGGGAATGGGAAATCGCCTACCGCACCTGGCGCGCGCGCTTCACGGTAGAAGAGGCCGAATGCACGATCCGGATCGAAGACCTGAGCTCCGGCTATACGCCCGAAGAACTGGCAAGTGATCACGACCCTTATGAAGACAAAGGGGTCCATCGGATATTTGCCATTCGGACCACGGGCTGAAACGGACGTTTCTGGTCCATGCCGCACCGCTGAGCAATGGCGACCATAGCCCAACATTGCTCAATACACATTTGTTCAAGCGCATCACGATCAGGGATGCCCCCACGCGATTACGCCCTGTATCCCGAAGGTCATTGCCCTTTGAGGGGGCCGAAGCCACGGGCATGCTTTATGCATCTATCTTACTGGACAACAGCAGGTTGTCCATGGGTAGCGCCCGGTTCCCCGGGAGCCCACGATGAGACGATGCACCGGCCAGTCCGGTCCAAGGAGTTTGAGCACCATGAAACACCATGACCTGACGCGGCGCGCCTTTCTCGCCTCGACCACCCTCACCGCCGTCGGCGCCCTTGCCGGCTGCGCCACGCGCACCAACACGGCCCGAGTCGTTCCCGGCAAGCTTTCGCCCAATGAGAAAGTCGCCATCGGCGTGATCGGCCTGGGCGGACGCGCCCGCGATCTTATTGGCCAGTGCAAGGATGTGCCCAACTTCCAGTTGGTCGCGGTGAGTGACTGCTTCCAGCCGCGCATCGCCCAGTTCCAGGAACTCCACGGCGCGACGCACAAATTCACCGGCTACCCCGATTTCCGGAAGATGATCGAATCGGAGAAACTGGACGGTGTCATGGTGGAAACCACCACCCACGCCCGCGCGTGGGTGGCCTGTCACGCCATGGCGATGGGCATGGATGCCTACATTGAAAAGCCCATGGCGCTGACCATTGCGGAAGGCCGCGACATGGTGAATATCGCGCGGAAGTACAATCGCGTCACCCAGATCGGAACGCAGCAGCGCAGCATCCCGGTTAACAACTGGATCAGCGATCTGGTGAAGAACGGCGCCATCGGCAAGGTTCATACCGTGCGCGGTTGCAACTACATTGGCCCGTGGATCTACACCAGTACCGAAGAACAGCCCATGCCCGATGGCGGCGAGAATTGGTGGGACATCTGGACGAATCAGGCGGTCGTGCGCCCCTATCATGAAAAGATCCATCGCATGTGGGACAAGTGGGATGACTATGACGGCGGCGGCACGACCTATGGCGTAACGGGCTGGGGTGCCCATGGCTACGACCAGATCCAGCGGGGTCTGGGCACCGACGAAACGGGTCCCGTGGAAGTGGTGCTGGAGGAGGAAGTGGCCGAGCGCCGCACGGGCAAGTTCGAGCGTACGAATATCCCGCCGGAAGACACGGGATCGCCCTATTACGGCATGGCCGATCAGACGGGACCGCGCGCGAAGGTTCGGATGAAGTATAAGAACGGCGTCGAACTTCAGCTCGACATGGACGGCGACCGCTCCCCCGGTCTCGGTTGCGTCTACATTGGCGACAAGGGCGAGATCGAGCTGAACCGCAACATGTACACCTGTTCGCCCGACACACTGGTGGATCCCGCGGGCAAGCCCACGCCCATCGGCGTGCCTGAAACCCATCCCCATGTGGAGAACTGGATCGAGTGCATCAAGACCCGGGCAACCTGCAACGGCGATATCGAGTATGGCCAGCGCAGTTCAACGCTGTGCTACCTCGTGAACATCGCCCGGAGCGTGGGCAAGGTCGGCGAAGTACTCCAGTGGAATCCGAAGAAAGAAGAATTCCGCAATTGTCCCGAGGGCAACGCGATGTTGTCGCGCCCGCGCCGCAAGGGCTACGAACTGCCCACGTGATCTCGCTTGGAAATTCTGTCGCCACGAAGAGCACGAAGTTCACGAAGGAAAGAGGAAAGTAGGCTCCGCAATCAGGTTGCCCTGTTTTTCACCTTCGTGCTCTTCCTGCCTTCGTGGTGTAATTTTTCGTTCACGCGTCCCGTGGTTACACGAATAGACCAGCCTCGGACTGTGGCGATGATAGTAAATCCATGAGGACTCGCACATGAAGCACCTTTACGTATTCGGTCTGCTCGCCGTCGCATTCCTGTCCGCTGCCAACCTAACGGCGGCACCGGTCGAAGAGGAAGGCTTTGTGCCTATGTTCAACGGCAAGGATCTCAGTGGCTGGGATGGCAAGGAAGGGGGCTGGTGGGTGGAGGATGGCGCCATTACCTCCGAAAGCACGACGGAAAAGCCCTGCCTGAAGCATCACTATCTGTTCTGGGAAACGGCAAAACCTGCGGACTTCATCCTGCGATTTCGCTACAAGCTTGTGGGCGGAAACTCAGGCGTGCAGATCCGCAGTAAAAAGCTCGATGGTTACGACGCCTGGGGCTATCAGGCCGACATGGAGTCCCCCGGCCAGTGGACGGGTTGCCTGTTTCAGCATGATCGCGAGGCGGTGGTAAAGCGGGGCTTCACCGCAGTCATCGCGGAGGACGGCTCCCGCCAGGACACGCCCATCGGCGATCCTGCCGAACTGCAGAAGGTCGTCAAAGAAGGCGAGTGGAACGACTATGAAGTTTCCGCCATTGGCTCAAAGATTACGCTGCGCATCAACGGAGAACTGATGTGCGAAGTGGATGACCGCGACGCAAAGATGGCCTGCAAGGATGGATACATCGCGGTACAGATGCACCCCGGTCCGCCGATGAAGATCCAGTTCAAGGACTTGCGGATTAGGGTAATTGACAATTGACAATGGACAACTGACAACGAAGTGGGGTCTGGTAGAACGCAACCGGCGCGGTAGTGATGATGGGTCTTATGGGTCTTATGGGTCTTATGGGTCGTATGGGTCGTATGGGTCGTATGGGTCGTATGGGTCGTATGG
>JAEUWI010000047.1 GCA_016791475.1 Candidatus Hydrogenedentota bacterium | reverse complement strand
AATCGATGGGACCTCTTTTGGAAAGAATACTTGGCCCTACAGCACGCCGCTTGAGCGGTAGTATTAAAACTGCACCCAAAGCTAATATCTTTCACAATTGAACCCTTTTGGATTGTGGCGTGTTCCGCTTCGCCGTTATCCAAGGCCAACTATACCAGAAATGGTGTATATAGTCAATCGATGCAATTGCCAGGACCGTGGCAGATCGAATTGACGATTCAAAGTGATTAAGAGAAAATTTCCCGACGAGGGACTACAAGTACTACTCGTTTACTTGAAATCAGCTCAAAAGGAAAATTGTGTTCGCTGCCCCTGATCTGCCTCAGTTCTCCGCCGCCTTCCGATCAATCTCGTGCTTCTTCAGTCGATACTGCAGGGTCTTGTACGTCAGACCGAGCAACTCCGCCGCCTCTTTGATCCGCCCGCCGCTGCGCTCCAACGCCTGGCGGATGAGATCTTGCTCCAGCTCTTCGAGCGACAGGCCACCGGGCGGCAGCCCCACTTCGCCCACAGGCACCGGAACGTGGTGAAACTTTTCGGGCAGATCCTTCGCTGTGATTACGTCGTCGTTCGCGAGAATAAACAACTGCTCCAACGTATGCTCCAGCTCCCGCACGTTGCCCGGCCAGCGATAGCGGCGGAAGGCGTCCACCACTTCGGGGCCCACCTGCGGCGCTTCGATTCCGATCTTCGCGCTCAATTTCTCGCGGAAGTGCTTGATCAGCAGCGGCAGATCCTCGATACGCTCGCGGAGCGGCGGAAGATAAACCGGCAGCACTTCGAGCCTGAAATAGAGATCCTCACGAAACTCGCCCCGCTCCACGCGCTCGCGCAAATCTCGATTGGTCGCCGCAATCACGCGCACATCCACCTGGCGCGTCTTGCTGCTGCCGACCCGCTCCACCACGCCGTCCTGCAGCACCCGCAACAGCTTGGCCTGAGACTCCAAATGCATATCGCCGATTTCGTCGAGAAAAAGCGTCCCCGTGTTGGCGTCCTCAAACTTGCCGGGCCGGCTCGCATCGGCGCCGGTAAATGCGCCCTTTTCGTGGCCGAACAACTCGGACTCCACAAGATTGTCGGGGATGGCCGCGCAATTCACCACCACAAAGGGCTTCTTCTGGCGGCTGCCCTCGAAGTGAATGTGGCGGGCGATCATTTCCTTGCCCGTGCCCGATTCGCCCAGGATCAGCACCGTGCTGTTCACCCGGGCCGCCTTCGCCGTGCGCTCAAACACCGCCTGCATCGCGGGGCTTTCGCCAATGATGCTGCCCAGCGAAACGCTCCGGGTAACAAGCTCACGAAGTTGCCGGTTCTCTTTCTGAAGGCTGGTGCGCTCCAAGGCTCGGTTGATCACGTGGAGGAGCGTGTCCTTGTCGAAGGGCTTCTCCAGATAGTCGATTGCCCCTTCCTTCATCGCCGTCACCGCCGTGCGGATGGTCGCGTGGGCCGTCATCACCACCACCTCCAGCTCCGGGCGCAGCCGTTTCGCGCGGCGCAGCAATTCCAGGCCGTCGAGTCCCGGCATCCGCATGTCCGTCAGGAGCAACTCGAAACCCTGCTCTTTGAGTATGTCCAGCGTCTTCTCCGCAGACTCGCTTGCGGTTACCTCGTAGCCCGATTGAGAAAGAATGTCGCCGATAATCTCCCGCTGAACGCGGTCGTCTTCGGTGATGAGGATGGACTGTGCCATGGATACTCCTATCGTTGCCCGCTCAGTGCGCCCTGGCGCGGGAGATCTTTTGCTTCAACGGTACGGTGATCGAAACGCGGCAGCCCTGACCGTCCCGGCTGCTCAACTCGATGGTGCCGCCATGCTCCTCCACGATCCCCCGCGTGATGGACAGGCCCAGGCCCGTGCCGCCCGGCTTCGTCGTGTAATACGGATCGAAAACCTGCTCGATCACGCTGTCCGGCAAACCGGGGCCGTCGTCTTCCACCAGGATCTGGCACGCGTCGTTGCGGATGGCGGAACTGAGGCGCACATGCCCGCCGGGCTTGCAGGCCTCCAGCGCGTTCAGCAGCACATTCAGCACCGCCCGCGACCATTGCTTACCGTCCAACAGCAGGAGAGTGCCGCCCGCTTTCAATTCGCTGATCAGCTCCACCCCGCGCTCTTCCGCGTCCTTTTGGAAAAGGCGCACACACTCCTCCAGCACGGCGTCCACGCTCGTGGGCTCCGGCTCCAGCGCGCGCTCCTTCGCCAGCGAAAGAAACCCCGAAACGATCTCTTCCAGGCGATCCACTTCATCGCGGATGGTCATCAAAGGCTTCACGCCGGGCGTGGCCCCATCGCCCCCCATGGAGTCGATGGCGTGGCTCGACAACAGCTTGATCGCGTTCAGCGGGTTGCGCACATCGTGCGCCACCCCCGCCGCCAGGTTGCCCAGGGCCGAAAGACGCTGGGCCTGGCGCAGTTTCACCTCCATCACTTCCTTCTCGCGGAGCGACTCCACCATGTCGTTGAACTTGGATTCGAGCAACTGCACTTCGCCGGAGGAGCGGGCAATCTTCACGGTCTGGAGATTGCCCTCCGTGATGGCCGCGCAGGTGTCGGAGAGATCCATCAGCGGCCGCAACGTCCGGTGGATCGTGTAGATCATGATCCACAGGGTGACGATAAACACAAAAGTCACCAGGAGGATATAGCGGTTCTTGAACGCCCGAAGCACCTCCACGGACGCCTGGGTGCTGTAGTGGATCGTCATCAGCATGTCCAGACGCTCCAGCGGCACATGGACCACGCGGAGCACCGTGCCGTCGGGCTGGTACTGGATCGAAGTCCGCAACTCCGGAATAGGGCCGGGCAGCGGCTCGATCAAGATCTCCGCGTCTTCCCGCTCGTTCATGATGGCCGCCTCGATCTGATCGCTGGTGAGCGAGGCGTCTCCTTCAAACATGTCGAGCACTTCCTTGCGGATCGCCTGGGACTCCGATTCCACTTCTCGGATCGCCTCGCTGATGGTGTGCCGCACAATGATGAAAATCGAGGTGAAAAGACAGAGCAGCAGCACGCAACAAAGCACCAGCACCCGAAAGTACATGGAATGACGCCACTTCACCGGTGACCGCCCGTGTCGCGCCGTGGAGGTCTTGCTCATGACCGCGGGTAGCTCCATAGCCTTATACGTCCGGAATGACTTCGCCGCTGAGCACCTTCATCACTTCCTGAATGTCCTCCCACGTCTTGCCCTTGTCGGAGGGTGTGCGGAGGAGATAGGCCGGGTGATAAGTGACGCGCAGGGGAATGCCCTGGTAGTTGTGCCAGCGCCCGCGCAACTGCCCCACCGACGCCTCGGTCTGAAGGAGGCACTTGGAGGCCACGCCGCCCAGCGCACAGATGACCTTGGGCCGGATCAGCGACAACTGCCGGATCAGATACGGCTCGCAGAGCGACATTTCTTCCGGATTCGGATTTCGGTTGTTCGGCGGGCGGCACTTGAGGACGTTGCAGATATATACGTCCTCCCGCTTCATCTTCATGCCCTTCACAATGATGTCGGTCAGCAACTGGCCCGCCTTGCCCACGAAGGGCTCGCCCTGAGCGTCTTCATCCGCCCCCGGCGCTTCGCCCACGAATACCAGATCGGCCTGAATATTGCCCACGCCGAAGACCGTCTGCGTGCGGGTCTTGCACAGGGCGCATTTCTCGCAACCCCGCACAACCGCGGCCAGCGCCGATAGCGCATCCGCCACATCCCCGGAATCCAGCGCTGGCGCGGCGGCGGGGGGAGCCTGGACCCTCGCGACGGGTTCCTCATCCACCGAAAGAGCGACTTGCTCCGCAGGAGTGGCCGCGGCGCGGGAAAGCAGTTCGGCCACTTCGGGCGACAAAGGCACGGTCTTGCCCGGTGAAGGCGGCAGGGCGCGCAACAAGGCCAGGGTATCGTCTATCGCTGCCTGATAAAGCTCGGCGGGGGTCATTTAAAGTGCTCCTGAAAAGCGTATGATAGCACTCCGGCGTCGCGGGGCGAAAAAAACAGGACGGATAAGTCGGATACGACTGATTTCTTAAATCTGTCCTATCCGTCAAATCCGTCCTGTCGGCAATCCCTGACTTCAGCGGGCTTCCCGCCGCTTGAACCCGGTTGCCCACAGCGTCAGCGCCGTGCCCGCGAGCAACAACACCGTGCCGTAGTTCACCGGTATCGACGCCGGTGTGTCCCGCTCGGGTACATAGCCGAGGCGCAGCGTGCCGCCATGGTTCAGCCACGCCTCCACGCTCGCGCCGTCTTCCGAGAGCGCGGGGGGCGCCGCCAGCAGTCCGCGTACCTGATCCGCCGGGTACCAGACGGGGCCGTCTGCTTCGCTTTCCAGGTAGTAGAGCGTCAGCGATGCGCCGCGCGCATAGTCCGGCACCGGTATGGTGATCCGCTCCGGCACGTCGTACACCTCCACCGGCGTCGCCAGGAAGACCACGCCCAGCCCTTCCATGAAGAGGCCCGTATCTTCACCCTCTGGAATATACGGCACGACCCGAACCCCATCCAGCGCCACATTTGCATCGCTGGAATCGCGCACGAAGGTCTCGCTCGCGGAGAGCACCGTGCCGTCCAGGGCGCGCGCGCCGGCCTCCAGTACATAGGGCGCTCCGTCGACCCAATCGCTCACGCCCGTGTAGACCACCCAGCCGAGGCTATCGTCGCCCTCCGCCGCCGGGCGCCAGAAGTAGTCCGCGAGGTCGGCCACCACACCGTTGACATTCAGCACGATCGTGGACGGATCGATTCCGCCGTCATTCGCCAGGAGTAGCGCCACACGGCTTGCCTGCCCCACGGGTGTCTCCTCCGTCAGCGCCTTCGTCGCGGTATCGGTGGGGTCTTCTCCTTCACCCTCGCCGCCATCCGTGCCGCCGTCGTCGTCGTCGTCCCGGGGCAGTCCGCGGTAGCCTGTGGTGCGGTTGCTGCTCGTACTCGCGCCGCAGGGGTTCACCGCGCGCACTTCATAGTAATAAAGGGTGTAGTCGATATCGAACTCGCCGGGATTGAAGCAGCCCTCGCGAATCAGCTCGTAGGTGGGCTTCTCCGTCGCCGTGTCCGTATAGCGCGGCTCCGTCGTCGTGGCCAGCAGTTCGAAGTGATCGCGATCGCTCTCCGGGCTGCGGAAGATTTCGTAGCCCGACGCGCCGGGCACCGCGCTCCAGATCAAATCCACGCCATCGGGGGACGTGCCGTCGCTCGCCGCCAGATTGGCCGGCGGGTCAAGGGGCGTGCAGCCCAACTGTATGATCGTCGCCGTCTGCGGGCTCGATGTCGCACCCGTGCCTTCCACCCGGATCGTGCCCGTGCGCGAGCGGCCCGAAATATTCGCGGCCACCGCAACCTGAACCACCCCGTCTTCCACACCGTTCGATGGCGGTGTAAGCGACAGGAATTCCGCGCCCGTGGCGACCGAGGCCGTCCAGTTCAACGTACCCGTTCCGCCATTCTCCACGGTGATGCTGATGTTGCCGCCGCCCGCGCCAACGGACTGCTCCGTGGGTGCGATGCGCAGCACCGGCGCGCTCGCCGCCTGGGTGAGCGTTACGTCGGTGGGGCTGTTGGCCGCGCCCGGCGCACTGATCCGGATCGTCGCACTCCGCTCCTGGCCCGTGGTATTCGCCGTCGCCGCCACCACAACCGCACCTTCATTCGTGCCCGAGATGCCGGTGGATATACTCACGAAGTTCGCGCCGGAGACTACCGCCGCGGTCCAGTTCATCGTGCCCGAACCCGCGTTCAGCACCTGGAAACTCGCGCTGCCCGCACTGGAGCCAATCGATTGAGATTCCGGCGAGACCTGAAGCACCGCCTCCTGCGCCGTCTGGATTATGGTCACGTCAATGGGCGAATTCGCGGCATCTGGCGTTTCAACCCGGATCTTCGCCGTTCGGTTGCTCATCGACACGTTGCCCAGGAAGGCCACCGTTACCTGGCCCGCGTTCACCCCGCTGGATCCACTGGTAATCGTCGCAAAGCCCGCCCCCTCGATCACCGCCGCCGTCCAGCCCAGAGATCCGCTGCCGCCATTGGAGACGTTCAGCGACGCCGTGCCCGCAGCCGATCCAATCAATTGGCTCGTGGGCGAAACCTGGAGCAGGGGCACACCGGCCAACTGCGTGATCGTCACCTCTTCCGGTGAACCAAAAGCGCCCGGCGCGGATACAGAGATGCGAATGGTGCGCTGCAGGGGCGTAAGATTCGGGGCCACACTGACCACAAAGGTGCCGTCGTTCGTACCCGTGGCCGCCGAGGTAATGGAGGCATAGCTGTGACCCGCGAGAATCGCCGCCGTCCAGTCGAAGGTGCCGGTGCCCGTGTTGAGCACCTGGATCACCAGTTCTTCCCCTTCAGCCAGCGCGGTTTGCTCCGCCGGCGTCACCGACAACATGGGTGTCGACGGTCCCTGGGTGATTGTGATGACCACCGGGTCGCTGCCCACATCCTCGGAGGACACCAGCAGCCGCCCGATTCGCGGGTTTTCCTGCGCGTTTGGCGCCGCCGTCACCGTGATCGTCCCGTCGTTCGTGCCGGTGGCGCCACTGGCGATTGAAAGAAACTCCGCACCATCCGTGACGGTGGTGGTCCAGTGAATGTCCTCCGTGCCGCCCGCCACGGTGACGCCGAAGCTTAGATCGCCGCCAAAGGGGCTCACGTCGCGCTGCTCGGGCTCCACCGTCAGCGTGGGCAGCTCCACAAAGGTCGCGGTGATCGAACGATCCCCCGTCATGGTCACGTCGTCCGGATTGTCCGTCCCCGAAAGGTCGCCGGACCAGCCGGCAAACATCCAGCCCTCGTCCGCGATCGCTTCGGCGGAGACTACCGTGTTGTCATCGTAGCGCCCGCCCGCCGGGGTCAACTCGATCACGCCCTCGCCCACCACTTCCGTCTCCAGCGCGTAGCGGCCATCCCAGAGCAGGATGCCCGAGGCGCCCGTGCCGCCGACGTTCCCCAGCACCGTGCCCACGCCGCCCGCGCCGCCGGCCACCGTCACCGTGCCGTTTGACTCGGACAGGGTCTGGATCAGGATGCTGCCACCCGCGCCGCCGCCGCCGCCCGAAAGATCCGATCCGCCCACGGCGCCATCGGCGGAAATCGTACCGTTATTTACAATCCGCTCCGCTTCGATGATAATCACACCGCCGCCATTACCGCCGTA
This sequence comes from Candidatus Hydrogenedentota bacterium, assembly GCA_016791475.1. Classification (NCBI taxonomy): domain Bacteria; kingdom Pseudomonadati; phylum Candidatus Hydrogenedentota; species Candidatus Hydrogenedentota bacterium. The sequence goes on along the minus strand of JAEUWI010000047.1, from coordinate 57,416 downwards.
GGCGCCTATGTTCGCAAAGTTCGATGTCTGGCCGCCGCGACCGCCGCCGCTGCCGAAACGCGGGAAAAGATAGGTGTCGCGAAAGCCCTGGCCTGCCGCCGTAGCCACCGTGTCAAAGGCTTCGCCGCCCAGACCGCCCGTCTGCGTGCCCTGGCCCGTCGCGCCGCGCGCGCCCGCCTCGCGGTGACCGCCGCCGCCGCCGCTGCCCGGATTCGCATTCCCGTTGATCTCGCCGAAGCCGCCGCCACCACCACCTCGATTGGCCGCGCTGCTGATCGCACCCGTGTTGCCCCAACTATCGCCCTGCTGGCCGATGAAGCCGGGACTGCCGCCTTCCAGCGTGCCGCCACGATAGCCCCGGCCCGTCGCCGAGATCGCGCCGCCGTTTTGAATCGTCAACGTGCCCCGCACCTTCAGCCGAAGCACTCCCCCCTGCGTCGGGTCCACCGCACCGCTGGCGTTGCCCGTGTAGGGGCTCACCGTGAGGGTGCCGCCCGAGGAAATCGTCAAGTTCTCCAGTTGAGGCACCTGGTCCCCATGCTCGGGATCGTAGGCCAGCAGATCCGACGCCGTGCGCACCTGCGCCCAGAGATCCTGGATCGTGGTCTCGCCCGCGGGCACCGTAAAGGACCCATGGCGCCCGTCACCAAAATCAAAATCCGCCGGTTGCGCCGGCGCCGGCGGGGCGATGAGCGTGGCCGCAAACATCGGCAGAGTGAGGGTGCGCAGGGCCGCGCGGAGTGGTTGAAGTGCGTTGACAGGTCCCATGAAAAACATCCCTTCAAAAGGCTGGCCTGTTGTGGCTGGGAGGAGCCGGGGCGGACGCCCGGGGGCGCCTGCTGGGGCTCGTCGGTTACAAGGTCACACCGGGGGTGCGACGCTGATGTTGAGGCATGAAAATGCCCGTAAGGGTTTCATCCCCCCGGATATTCTAAAGGTTCCCGCCATGGCATACAATTTCACGGCGTCACGTGGGAAATACGCACTATTACCAGCTCGCGACCACTTCGCCCGATCGGATCCGGGCCTGACAGGCCAGTCGCTCGTTGGTACGCAATCCCAGGTCCTCTTCGAGATGGTTCGGTTCGTGAAGATTTTCCAATCCCGATTCCACGATGATCACGCAGGTGCCGCAACTTCCGGCCTGGCAGCCGAAGGGCACCCCCAGTTCTTCGCACGCCGCCAGAATGGGCTCCCCCGCCTCCAAATCCCTGTACTTTCCATCAATCGTTATGCGTGCCATGATACTACCCGGATCCTCGTTGCTTTGTTACGCCCAGGCCGGAATGCGCCACGGGCGGATGGATTGTACCCCATCGCAACGGCTAAAATCAGGTCTGGAATGATCGAATTCGGCCCACGCGCCACACAGGAGCTTCACTATGAACCATCTCAAATCCATCAGCCGCCGCCCCCAGGTGGCCCAGGGCGTAACCACCCCCCTGGAATCGGCCATCCTTACTTTTCTGACCATCTTCTTCAGTTCCTGGACCAACGGCCCGACCGTCATCCAGAATCTCTCCGCGTTCTACGCGAAAACCCCCGACTGAGCCTGAAAAAAACGACCGGCACGCCAACCGAATGTCGGCGTGCCGGTCGGATAATGCCTTGTTCGCCCCTTAATTTGCGGGTGCGGCCGCCGGAGCCGGGGCGGCTTCAGGCGCGGCCGGGGGAGCGGCGATCCCCTCCGGGGGAGCCGGCGGCGGCGTGGCCGAGTCCCCTCCGTTGCCCACTTCGGTGACGCGCCGTTCGAGTTCCAGCTCATAAGCGTCGCCGGCGGATACATGGCGCTCGGTCACCACAATGAGATGGTAACCGTAGCTCGTCTGCACGACGTTGCTCAGTTCATTCAGGGGAGCCGACCAGACATAATTCTCGAACTGTTCCTGGTACTGTCCTTTGGCCATGGGGCCCATGTCGCCGCCACGGGTGGCGCTGGCGGGGTCGTTCGAATATTCCTTGGCAAGCTTCTCGAAGCTCTCGCCCTTCTCAATCCGGCCGCGGATCTCCTGAATAAGCTGCAACGCCCGGGAGCGGTCCGCCGGGTCGCCCTGATCGAATTTCACCAGGATATGCTTCGCCCGAACTTCCGAACGGCCCGGCGTGCGCTTGCCCATGGCCAGGATCAGGCCGACCATGATGAGCACCACGACCAGAATGCCCCACCAGAGATAGGGGGCAAAATCCTTCGGCTCGTTGATATTCTCGTCGTTCACTTGGGCCATACTGCTTTTCCTCCAATTAAGTGCGGATGAATGTTTAGATAATACCGTCGCCAAGATGGAACAAACCGGTGTAAAAAGAGATAACAATATAGCCGACCACGGCACCCACCCCGAGTACGATCAGCACGCCCAGAATCTTCGTGGCGATGCCCACGGCATGGCGTCCCTCTTCGAGGTGGTAGTCGGACACCTTGCGCAGGCTCACTTCCAGATTGCCCGAGCGCTCCCCGACTTCCAGCATTTCCCGCGCCAGCGGGGTCAGGCTCTTGCAGCCCGCAAAGGACTCCACGAGGCTGTGGCCCGCGGCAACCATGGGAATCGCCTTTTTCAGGTCTTTCTCGATCCAGGGATTGCCCGAAATCGCTGCCGCATTCGCAATACAGGATTGGATATTCATGCCGCTGCCAACGAGCAGTGAGAAACTCCGAAAAAAGCGGGCCAGACCGAATTTCCTGTTTACCGTGTTCAGCGGCCAGATATAGTTCAGAATCAGGCCCCAGCTCCAGTTGATCAGGCCCAGTCGCGACAGCACTATCGTCGCAATGATCGCCAGCGCGAAGGTGCCCGTGGCAAACCCCTGAAACAGGAAGTACTGGTTGAAGTAGTCGCCAAGATTGAACGGCTCGGCCGAGTTGAGATTCATGCGCCCGATGAGCCCCAGGGAGAAGGTGCCCAGATACCAGGCCGCGCCAAGCTGGATCGCCGGGTACACCAGCGCGCCCACGATTTTCCGCTGCATGGCCAGACGATCTTCGTAGTAGCTCGCCAGGTCGTGCAGCATCACATCGAGCCGCCCGCCCAGCTCGCCCGAGTGAAGCAACTCAATAAAGAACTTCGGCAGGTACTTCTTCTGGCGGCGCGCCGCCTCGCCCAGCGTGGCGCCCTGCTTCGCATCTTCCGCCATGGCGCGAAAAACCTGCTTGGCGCGGGAATCCTTCGCGTTGTCCGACATCATTTCCAGCGTGCGAATGATGGGGAGTCCCGCATCATAGCTGGTGGCCATCTGGCGGCACAGCGGCACCAGATGTTTGGCGGATATCTCGGCGGTCATTAGGCCCATGGCAGACCCGGTCCTTGGTTGGTGTCACAAGAAAGGGAGAAGCATCACCGCCGGCACGCGCCGCAGTGGCCGCTCTCTCTCTACTGGGACGGGCATTGTAACAGACTCGGGGAAAGGTCGCCAATCAGCCACAATGCCCCCGCCTCAACGCTGGCTCACCCCGCGCCCAGTGTATGGATGGCCCCCAGCTCCCTGAATCGCTCGTTGAAGTCGAGCCCATAGCCCACTACAAAATGGTCGTCGATCACAAATCCGGTAAAATCGGCGTCCACCGGTCGAAGACGCCGCGAGGGCTTGTCCAGGAGCACCGCCAGGTCGACCGATTCCGGATGCTGCGCCCGCACCACCTCCAGGATTCGCTCCACCGTGTGCCCCGTATCCAGAATATCCTCCAGGATCAGGACCCGCCGCCCGTGGATAGGCTCCTCCGGCAGGTGGGAGAAAACCACCTCGCCCCCGCGCTCCGTGCCCGCGTAGCTTTTTGCACGGATATAGTCCACCTCCACCGGCATCTTCAATTGGCGCAGCAGATCCACGCTGAACGGCACCGCCCCCTTCAACACCACCAGCACCAGCAGGGACGCATCCCCGTAATGCCGGTTCATCTCCTCCGCCAACTCCCCGATTCGGGCACAGAGGCGGTCACTGTCTATCAGGGGCGTCTCGCTCAATTTCAAGTCCATGAGAAACTTCCGTGCTTCGTTGCGATTGTGTATTCCGCTATTGGTGACCATCCATACCATAGGTCGCGTCCGACAATTAGCCACAAGCGCGTGTTCTTTCGATACTACCTCTCGTCCAGTAGACTCGCAGACAATTTGCTGCCCTGGAGTTGGCGACGCGACCACCGCGCGAGAAGCGTCCGTGAAATTCCGTGTCCTTCCGTGGTCAACAGAAGAGGATTGAAAACGGAAGGACAAGGAAACGAACGCGTTCAATGCGTTGAAAGGATGGCCCATGCGTATTCGTTCAGGGTAACTGTAAATTCGCGTCCATTCGCGCTTCAAATCTCTTTCGTTTTCTTCAAATTCAATTTGCGAGAATTTGCGCAAATTTTAGGTTCAACTCTCTTGGTTGCGGCCAACGTCTGCCCTGAGCCCCTCCGTGGTCAATCTCCTTTACCACCCCTGAACTCGCAGGGAGACGCCGGCACTATGCCCGAATCTCGACGCACAGCTCCACATAGCGCCGGGTGTGCTCCGTCACCGCGGCATCCCGGCTCACCGTGTGCCCCGGAATCCACACGATCCGTCCGCTGCTCTCCACCACAAGCTGCCGATCCCGCTCGGGCCGCGTCAGGCCCTGATCGTTGAATACATCCTTGAGCTTCCGGGTACCTTCCATGCCGAGCGGACGAAACCGGTCCCCCGCACTCCGCCGCCGGATGACAAAAGTATCCCCGAGGGCGTCGCCATCAAAAATCTGGCGCCCGGCATGGCAATAAACTGCGAGGGGTCCAGGGGGCAGAGCGTCCGGTCGGCGCGCCTCGAAGCGCTTGTCAAAGCCCATTGCGACGCCGGGAATAGTCAGGTGGATTTCGTCAACCGGCTCTTCCATCGCCAGCGCGGCAAAAACGGCATGCTCCGCGCTCAGGTAGAGTGCCACACCGTTGCCCAGATCGATCTGTTTGCCCGCGGGGCCCTCGGCGACAAACACGACGGCCCGACTGACCGTTTCAAAGTTCGCTTCGGCCGCGGCGCGACGGAGTTGGTCCGTCATACAACGAAATTGCAGGGCGGGATCGAGGGTGCGAAACACGGCGCGGATGAGACGGCCCGATTTGTCCGCCGTTTCATCCAGTGCCGCTGCGGCAAGCCGGTCGAGCAACGCACTGTCCTGGCGTTGCAGCGTGGCCAGGCGCTTGAGTGCCTCCTGAATACCGGGGTTGAAATCCCGCACGAGAATCGGCAGCAATTCGTGGCGGACGCGGTTGCGCAGGACATCAACTTCGGCGTTGGTGGCGTCCTCGCGCCAGGAAATTCTCTCAGATTCCAGCCAGGCGCGAATCTCCCGGCGGGTGACGTCGAGGAGCGGCCGGATAATCTGAATGCCGCCTTCCTCCCGCCGGGGCGGGATGCCGCCAAGTCCGGCGGGACTCGCCCCCCGAAGCAGGCGCAACAGCACCGTTTCCGCCTGGTCGTCGGCGTGATGTCCAGTGGCGATGGCCGTGTAGCCTTGCGCTCGCGCGGTGTCGAGGAGAAAAGCATAGCGCGCGCGACGGGCGGCCATTTCAAAACTCTCGCCCGAGGCCTCCGCAAGCGCCGCAACGTTGTCGCCACCCAGATAGAACTTCAACCCCAGCGCCTGTGCGGCCGCTGCAACGAAGCGCCCGTCCTCGGCGCTTTCCCCCTGCCGCGTCTGATGATCGAAACAGGCGACCGCGCAAGGCGCCGCTGCGCGATGGAACAGGTGCATGAGGGCCACGGAATCGGCCCCGCCCGACACGGCGGCGAGCACGGGACCGCCTGTGGGGTTGAGTGCGGCGATGGATTTCTTGAAGGTGTCGATCAGGGTTGTCATTGGCGTTCCGGGTGCATGACCTTTAAATCACTGACCATTCACGGAATCACACAGGGACTGACGCGGACCCGTGTGCCAAGGTAGCTGAAGCACTCTTAATTTGAAAGTGCCCGTATTTGAGCGAGGCGGATTGTAAGGTCCGTGGCTGTCCCGTCGTGGTCCGAGCGCACTAGCTGAAATCACAAGGCTCGTATTCCGGGCCAGTGTTGCGGACTGGGTAAGTGTTGGCACATCCCGTGCACTTCCCTTGCGACGGGACAGCCACGCGCATTGGCGCGCCTGTTGATTTCGCCAAGTCCTGTTCAACTTTAGCAAACTCCGCTCGGAGAAGGTCCGCCTGCGCGCGTCAGTCCCAACGTCTCGAAAACCTGCTCACGTCCTCACATCCCCGCGGGCTTCAGCGCTTCCAATATTTCCTTCACGGCGGCGTCCAACCCGATGAACAGCGCGCGCGCCACAATGTCGTGGCCGATATTCACCTCGCGCAGGCCCGGCAGCGCCGCGACGGGCGCCAGGTTTCGCGCGGTAAGTCCGTGCCCCGCATGGAAGCGCAGGTTGGTCTGGGCGATGGCCTCGGCCGATACTTGGAGGCGGCGAATCTCTTTCGCCACGTCACGCGCATTGGCGTAGGCCCCCGTATGCAACTCCACGAAGTCCGCGCCCGTGGCCGCACTCGCCTCGATCTGGGGAATTTCGGGATCGATGAAAAGGCTCACTTTAATACCGTGTTCATGCATGCCCGCCACCACTTCCGTGAGCCAGGCCTGCTGAGCGAACACATCCAGCCCGCCCTCGGTCGTGATTTCTTCCCGGCTTTCCGGCACCAGGCACACGGTGTAGGGCCTCACCTCGTGGGCAATGGCGATGATCTCGTCCACCGCGGCCATTTCAAAATTCATGCGCGTCGTGAGCGACTCGGCAAGGGCATGGACATCGTGATCCTGGATATGGCGCCGGTCCTGCCGGAGATGGACCGTGATCTGATGCGCGCCGGCCGCCTCGCAAATGGCCGCCGCTTCCAGCACACTGGGAACGACGCCCTTGCGCGCCTCGCGGAGCGTGGCGATATGGTCAATATTGACACCGAGTTCGATCAAGAGAGGCACTCCTTTATTGCTGCTACCTATCAGTCATCTGCAGGAGGGGTCCTGGACACGATCCCTCAACACTTTTTGTTGTACAAGAAAACGACGGGCGTGCCACGCGATCCGGCAACGCCGGTTCGTGTGCCAAGAGCCTCGCACGCAAGGGCAATAATACATGTCATGACCGGGCGGCTGGTCTACCTGGGGCTGACGAGCGATGCTCGACTTCGGCATGTTGGGAAGTGGCGCAAAAGGGCCGGTCAAGTTATCGCTACGACTCCAGGAAAACCTCGCCATGGGCACACGAACCGGCGTTGCCGGATCGCGGGGCACGTCCGTGGTGATCCTGGTTGCAGCCAAAGGCCGCGCTCAGTCCACCAAGTCCACACCGATGCAGTCCCCCACCGCCATGCGCATCGTTACATCGCCGCGACGCGGTCGGCCAGTTGCTTCGTCAAAGTCTGGGCGGCGCGGGCGTCCTGGTGCTGCACCATGATACGCACGATGGGCTCCGTCCCCGAAGGCCGGATCACCACCCGGCCCTTGCCTTCGAGTTCGTCGCGGATTTCTTCCACCAGGGCGTCCAGCGATTCCTGCGAGGGTTTCGGACGGCCATTGAGCGGAATCTTCTGGTGGCTCTCCGGCATTTCCTGATAGGCGTGGGCCAGGTCCGTGAGGGGCTGCTCCTTGCGCACGATGATCGCCAGCACCTGCAACGCCGCGATGATGGCGTCGCCCGTGGTGTTGTGGTCCAGAATAATCATGTGGCCGGAAGACTCGCCGCCAATAGCGAGGCCCTGCTCGCGCATGGCCTCCACCACATAGCGATCACCCACCTGCGTGTGGACCACCCGACCGCCCAGCGGCGCCAGCGCCCGGGCCAGCCCGCCGTTGGCCATGATCGTCGTGGCAATGGTCTTCTCGGGCAGTTCGTCGCGCTCCAGGCGATCAATTCCCAGAATCGCCAACAAGGCATTGCCATCAAGCAGCCTGCCATTCCCATCGGCCATAACCAGGCGATCCCCATCGCCGTCAAAGGCAATGCCGAGATCGGCCCGTTCGCGGATCACCGTGGCGCGCATTTCTTCGGGGTGCACCGATCCCACGTCCTCGTTGATATTGCTGCCGTCCGGGCGATCGCCGATGGCAATCACTTCCGCGCCCAGCTCGCGCAGGGTGTTCGGGCCCGCCTTGTAGGTCGCGCCGTTGGAACAGTCCACCACGATGCGGAGACCGTCCAGCCGCATGCCCTTCGGAAAGGAGGCCTTCACAAATTCGATGTAGCGGCCCACCGCGTCATCAATACGCCGGGCCACGCCAATGTCATTGCCCGTCGGTCGGAGTTTGTCCACTTCGCCTGTGACGATCAGGCGCTCGATCTCGTCTTCGGCTTCGTCGGGGATCTTGTAGCCGTCCCGGCCAAAAAGTTTGATGCCGTTGTCGGCGTAGTGATTGTGGGAGGCGGAAATCATGATGGCCCCGTCGCAGCGAAGGCTCCGCATGATGTACGAAACACCCGGCGTGGGCAGAGGACCCGTCAAGAGCACGTTGATGCCGACGGAGCACAATCCCGCCGTGAGGGCGTTTTCAAGCATGTAGCAGGAGCGGCGCGTGTCCTTGCCGATAAGTATGGTGTGGCGGCCGCTGCCGTTCTGGAACAGGTGACCCGCCGCGCGGCCCACCTTGAGCGCCATCTCCGCCGTCATCGGGTGGATATTCGCCTTCCCGCGGATTCCATCGGTGCCAAACAATCGATCGGGCATGCCTCTCTCTCCTTAAGTTCCTGCTCTAAAACCGCGCCGGGCGGGGACCTACGCCCGCTGTATCGCCTCGGTCATCCGCACCACCCGGCCCATGGCCCGCACATCGTGAACCCGAACACAGTGGGCGCCCGCCACGATGGATACCGCCACGGTGGCCGCGGTTCCCTCGCTTCGATCATGCACCTCCGCGCCCAGCACCGCGCCGATGGTCGACTTGTTCGACGTGCCGATCAGTACGGGCAATCCAAAACGGCGGAACGCGGCGAGTTCCTTCAACAAGGTCAGATTATGCGCCACCGTCTTGCCGAATCCAAAACCGGGATCCAGCCAAATCTGCTCACGGGTGATCCCCGCCGCCATCGCCGCCGCCAGGCGCTCCTCGAAAAAAGCACCTATCTCCTCCACCACATTGCCGTAGCGCGGATTCTGTTGCATGTTCCGCGGCGTCCCCTGCATGTGCATCAGCACACAGGGACAGCCCGACTCCGCAATGACCTCGGCCATTGCCGGATCATGGCGCAACGCGCTGATATCGTTGATCATGGCCGCGCCCCGCGCCAGCGCCGCCCGGGCCGTAGCCGCGTGGTAGGTGTCCACCGAGATGGGCACCGGGCATTCCGAAAGCGCCTCCAGCACCGGCAGGAGCCGGGCCAGCTCCTCTGCGGCCGTCACAGGCTCCGCGCCGGGCCGTGCCGATTCCGCACCCAGATCGAGGATATCCGCGCCATCGGCCACCAGCGACAGGGCATGATCCCGCGCCGCCGCCACGTCGCCCAGCCGCCCGCCGTCGTAGAACGAATCGGGTGTCAGGTTCACGATGCCCATGATCAGAGCGGAACCCCGGTTGAGCACGGAGGAGGCATAGAGCGGTGAATAACGATTCATAGGGGGCGGGAAGACTCTCGGAAACGTTGCGCGCCAGGGCAAAATTTAAGACTGCTTAGTCGGCGCTTATGACCGCAGGGACATCAGGGCCTCCAGAGACGGCGACAACGCGCTCGCCTGAAGTCCCTGCCGTCCCTGCTGTCCCTGCAATAATGCTGCGCAAAAGACGCGCTCAACACGCATCTCAATACAATCAGAGAACACGCCGAAATCAGATGGTGTCCGGAAGGATCCCGCCCGGAGAAACCGAGTCGGATGACTTCTCCTCTTCCGGCTTCGCTTCCTGCAGCGCGTCCGTCGACTCCGGGGCGATGTCCACCCCTTCCTTCGCCGACGACTTGGGCTCGGGATCCGGCGGAATCAAGTCGGGGCCGCCCACCTTGCGGATGATGGCGTTCACCTCCTTCGCATCCAGCGTTTCACGCTCGTACAACGCGTCGCCCAGCGCCTTGAGCACGTCCACATGCTTCAGGAGCAGACTCTTCGCGGCGCTGTAGGCCTCCTCCAGCAGGCGGTGCACTTCACGATCCACGGCCGCCGCGGTCTCGTCGCTGTAATCGCGCGTCTTGCTGAAGTCGCGGCCCAGAAAAATCTCGTCGCTGCTGCTGAAACTGATGGGCCCGAGCTCGCTCATGCCCCAGTCGCACACCATGGCGTGGGCACGGTGCGTGGCCTGCTTCAGGTCGTTGGACGCGCCGCTGTTAAACTCACCGTAGATAATCTCTTCGGCCGCGCGACCGCCCATGGTCATGATCATGTTTGCCAGGCACCACTTCTTGCTCACGCAGTACTTGTCCTCCGTGGGCAGGCTGCTGGTTACGCCCAGCGCGGGCCCGCGCGGAATAACCGTCACCTTGTGCATGGGATCCGCATCCGGCAGAAGCTGGCACAGCAGGGCGTGGCCCGCTTCGTGGTAGGCCGTCGCAAGTTTCTGCTCCGGACTCATCACCAGGCTGTTGCGCGCCGGGCCCATCATGACCCGATCCTTCGCGTCCTCAAAGTCAATCATCGTGACCTTGTCCTGATTGCGCCGGGCCGCCAGCAGAGCGGACTCGTTCACCATGTTGGCCAGGTCCGCGCCGGAGAAACCGGGGGTACCCCGCGCCAGGATCGACGTGTCCACGTCGGGATCCATGGGCACTTTCTGGTTCTTGATGTGAATATCCAATATCTGTTTGCGCCCGTTTATGTCGGGGTTCGCCACCACCACCTGCCGGTCAAAACGCCCCGGACGAAGCAGCGCGCGATCCAGAACGTCGGGACGGTTCGTCGCCGCGATCAGAATCACGCCATCGTTCGTGTTAAACCCGTCCATCTCCACCAGGAGCTGGTTCAGCGTCTGTTCGCGTTCATCGTGACCGCCACCCAGACCGGCGCCGCGCTGCCGACCCACCGCATCGATTTCGTCGATAAAGATGATGCACGGCGCGTGCTTGTGGCCCTGCTGGAACAGATCGCGCACACGGCTCGCGCCCACGCCGACAAACATCTCCACGAAATCAGAACCGCTGATGCTGAAAAAAGGTACGCTCGCCTCACCCGCCACCGCACGGGCCAGCAGGGTCTTGCCCGATCCGGGAGGGCCCACGAGGAGAACACCCCGGGGGATCTTGCCGCCCAGGCGGGTGAACTTCTTCGGTTCCTTCAGGAACTCGATAATCTCGTGAAGCTCCTCTTTGGCCTCATCCACACCGGCCACGTCCGCAAAGGTGACCGTCTTGTCGCCCTGATTGACCATGCGGGCGCGGCTCTTGCCGAAAGACATGGCTTTGTTGTTGCCGCCCTGCATCTGGCGGATCATGAAAAACCAGAACGCGCCAATAATCAAAAGGAGAAGTACAATCTGGAACACCATGTTGACAAACATGTTGTTCTCTTCCGAGAAATCGACCTTAACCTTCTGCTCATCGAGTTTCTTCTCCCATTCGGGGCGAAACTCCGGAACGGTAAAGGTAAAATCGGTCTGCTTGGCCTCGCCGACGGGCTCTTTGAACTTGGCGTAGATCCGGACACTCTTCTCGCCGATGGAAACCTTCACCGGATCGGCGATATTGTTGGCCTCCATCTGCTCGACGAAGTCCGCCTGGCCCTTCATGGCGGGTTTCGGGTTCAGATCGGAGAATCGCGTGAGCACGAGCACAACAATGATGCCCAGGACGATCCACAGGGAAACTTGCTTGAACAAACCATTCATAAGTAAGTCAAATACCTTATCTTAGGCAATTGGCAGCCGTTTCGTGCCCGCTACGAAACAAGAAAGAGATCTACGGATTCGGCCGGGGCCGGGGACACACGCCAAAGACCAGCACCCGGCAGCGTAGTGGGCAACTTCCACAGGTTCAACCACTTGAACTCAATTCTCATCATAACACAGGCAACCGACCCAAACAATGTAAGTTCGCCGGGCCCCGGATGCGCCTTTGCGAAGTCCGCCGACGTGGGAGTATGATCACGCGCTCCGGGCGCCGGCCCGATCAGCGACTTCCCCCAGGCCCTGAAGTGCTTTTTCCATGACCGCTCATTCTGATTCCACGCCCATGGCGCCGTTAAACCGGAAATCGACGCTCCAGATCGTCTTCGTGACGCTTTTCGTCGATCTCATCGGTTTCTCCATCATTTTCCCCCTCTTCCCGGGTATGCTTGAGTACTACAGCACCCAGTCTCCCCCGTCTCCTCTATTCGCCGCCTTCTATGGTTCATTGCAGTCCATCACCGACTACATCGGGCTGGGCGGCGGACACTGGGGGATCATCGTCCTCTTCGGCGGGCTGCTGGGCTCTCTCTATTCGCTCCTCCAATTCCTGGGCGCCCCACTCTTCGGCGCCCTGTCGGATAAGATCGGGCGCCGCCCCGTCCTCATCATTTCCCTCGTCGGGATCCTCGTGTCCTACGTAATATGGTTCCTCGCGGGCAGCTTCGAGCTCCTGGTGGCCGCGCGGCTCCTGGGCGGCATAATGAGCGCCAATATCAGCACCGCCACCGCCATCGTGGCCGATATCACCGACCTCAAGGAGCGTTCCCGGGGCATGGCGGTGATCGGCATTGCCTTCGGCCTCGGCTTTGTCATCGGACCGGCCGTGGGCGGTATTTCGGCCTCTATCGACCTCTCCGCCATGTACCCCGCCCTGGCGGACTACGGCGTAAACCCCTTCTCCATGCCGGCCCTTATCGCCCTGGTCCTCACCGCATTCAACCTGGTCTTCGCGGGGCTGCGCCTTCCCGAAACCCGCCGCCTGGCCACAGGACCCCGGCCCGAGCGGAGCGCCAATCCCTTTGCGCTGCTGCGCACCGTGGATTACCCCGGCGTGACCCGCACCAACCTCACCTATTTCCTCTTTCTCCTCGCCTTCTCCGGCATGGAGTTTTCCCTCACCTTCCTCGCCCACGAGCGGCTGGACTACGGCCCGAAGCAGAACGCCCTCATGTTCCTCTTTGTCGGGGGCATCCTGGTGCTCATCCAGGGCGGCTATGTGCGCAGGCGCTCCAACACGGTGGGGCCACGCCGCATGACGCTCCACGGGCTGGTCATGGTCGTGCCCGCCCTCTTCGTCATTGGCGCCGCCGGCGGCATGCGCAGCCAGCTCGTCCTCTACTTCGGCCTGGCCCTGCTGGCCGCCGGCTCGGCCCAGGCCACCCCCTGCCTCACTGCCCTGGCCAGCGCTTATGCCCCCGCCGAGGAGCAGGGGCGCGTCCTCGGTATCTTCCGCTCCCTCGGGGCCCTCGCCCGGGCCATCGGCCCCCTTTTCGCGGCCGCGCTCTACTGGTGGCTCGGGCCCGTCTTCGCCTATTGCCTGGGCGGACTGTTTGTCCTCGTCCCCCTGGTGATGGCCCTCAAGCTGCCCACGCCAACCCTCCATGCCGCCGAAAGTTCTTGATTCCCGCCCGTCATGATTGCCAGCCGCATGACACGCCCACTATAATAAGGCATACCGGGTACTACAGTGCGCAATGAAGGCGCGGTCGGCCCGCCCATCCCATGCGTGTCCATGAAACCCCTTGGACGCCTCCGGTGGGTGCGCCGGTGAATACTCGGGGCCTCACTGGCAGCCGTCGGGTGCGACCGATCGGGATAAACGCATGGCCAATGGTATCAATTTCTTGTTCGGACGCGTCGCGGTGGACCTCCAACTCGTGGCCGGCGACGTCGTGGATCCCATACTCCAGCATCACCGCGATACCTCCGAGGAAGAATTCGCACGAGCCCTCGTTCGGGCCGACCTCCTCTCCGAACTCGACTCCGCCCGCATACGCGCCGTCGTAGCACGCCTCCTCGAAAGCCACGACGGAGACGCCGCGAGCGCCCTGGCGGAGCTCGAAGGACGCGGCGGCGGGGAGGACACCGAACTCCACCAGATGGACACGCTGGCCGGCCCCCCGGCGGCGTGGCGCACCCTGTCGGAATCCGTGGATCTGGACTCCGAGGATGCGGCGGCGCGCTATGTCGATCCGGTGGAACATGATCGCGGCGGAATGGGCCGCATCCTTATCGTGCGCGATGAGCGCATGAATCGCACCATCGCCATGAAAGAACTCGCGCCGGCCCTCGGCACGGGCGACGCGACCGTGCCGGGCGGAAGGGACCGGCAAATCTCGGCGTTCGATGTGCAGCGCTTCCTGCGGGAAGCGCGGATCACGGGCAGTCTGGAACATCCCTCCATCGTGCCCGTCTATGAGCTCGGCCGCCGCGCGGACGGCGCTCACTACTACACCATGAAGCTCGTGCGCGGTCAGTCGCTGTATCACGCGATCCGCGAATGTCGACACCTCGGCGAGCGCCTCAAGCTCCTGCCCCATGTCATCAATTTGTGCCAGGCCATCGCCTACGCCCACGACAAGGGAATCATCCACCGGGACATCAAACCCTCCAATGTCATGGTGGGCGCCTTCGGCGAAACCGTCGTCATCGACTGGGGGCTCGCCCGGGTCCTCAATCAGGAAGACCCCTTCGCCGCCGACCTGGCGACCTTCACCGAGGCGCAGCTTGCGGCCCGGCCCGAAGACCCACGCCTGACCGCGGCGGGCGTGCCCGTCGGAACGCCCCACTATATGGCCCCGGAGCAGGCCGAGGGGCGCATGAACGATGTGGGGCCCCCTTCGGACGTGTATTCCCTCGGCGTCGTTCTCTATGAGGTAATCACCGGGAAGACGCCCTTCACCGGCACCACCAGCCGCGTGGTGCTCCAGAAAGTACGCACGGACACCCCCCCGAGCGTGCACACCCACGAGCCCGATATTCCCCGCGCCCTCGCCGCAATCTGCTCCAAAGCCATGGCCCGCGATCCCGCCCGGCGCTATGCCTCCGCCGGTGAACTGGCGGACGAGCTCACCCGATTCACCACCGGCGCGCTCGTCCAGGGCTACGAATATACCACCGGAGAACTGATACGCCACTACTACCGGCGGAACCGGGCCCTCTGCAACACGGCCATGACGGCCGCCGCCGTCACGCTGGTCGTTGCGATTGCCGCCTATATCAATATACTCGAGGCAAACCACCGGGAGCGGCTGCAGCGCGTGGCCGCGGAAAGCGCCCGCGCGGAAGCGGAGCAGAGCGCCTACCGCGCCAGTATTCAGCTTGCGGCAAACTATATCGAGAGCCAGGCCTTCGATATGGCGGCGGACCTGCTGCTCGAACAGCCCGCCGCCCAGCGCAATCTGGAGTGGGGCCTGCTTTTCGAGCAGTGCAACCAGGACTACGCCACCAATGTGGATCAGGAAGAAGATGTGGACCGTCTGTGGGCCGCGCCGGGCGGGCGACTCCTCACGTTGAGCATCCAGGATGAGCTGGTGGTTCGGGCGCGTCCCGACCTCAATCCTTTGCACCGCATCCCCCTCACCAACGTGATGGGCGCCACGGCGGCGGTCTCCCCGGACGGCGCCTGGCTGGCCATAGGGCGGGTGGACGGCGTGTTGCAGCTATATGATTTTCAGAATTACCGTCTCGCCCAGGAATTCACCCTGACCGGGGCCTCTTTCGACAGTGTGGTGTTCAGCGGCGACAGCACCCTGCTGGCCTCGGGCACCAGTGAGGGGGCCCTGCTGGTCTGGAATTGCGGTAGCGGCGCCCTGGTACGGCGGATTGAGGCCCACGACGCCGCGTGTCAGGTTTTCGGGATGAGTCGCAGCGGCAACCTGGCCATCACTTCGGACCGGGGCGGACGTACCGTCCTGTGGGACGTGACCAATGGCCAGGCGAAACAGGAGTTCATCGGTTACGGACCTTCCCTCAGCAAAGACCGCGAGCGTTTCGCCCTGCGGAGCGGGCGGGTGATCGAAGTACGCGAACTGGAGTCGGGCGCGCTCCTCTTCGAGAGCCCCGAACTTCCAGCCGAACCCGGGCAACCCGTCCTCAGCCCCGCCGGCCGGCACGTCGCCGCGCTCGCGGAAGATGGGGTACTGCGGGTCTTCGATGTAGCGACGGGCAGGCCGGTGGCCACGGTGCAAGACAGTTCCCTTTCCCGCATTCTGGCCTTCAGCCCGGACAGCGAGCGGATTGCCCTCGCCGCCACGCCCAATGAGATACGGATTTACCAGACGAAAGACGGGGTGACGGTAGCCGCACTGAGAGGCCATTCGCACTGGGTGCGCGCCGGGGTCTTCGACGAAGACGGCGCGATGTTCTATTCCTGCGCGGGCGAAGCGGCGGTCAAGGCATGGCAGGTCCCCGCGCCGGGCGGCGCGGCGGTGGGCGCGTCCCCGCACCGAATTGTGGATCTGGCCCGCTCCGAAGCGCTTCCCCTCATCGGGGCGGGCAGTTCGAACGGTATGGCGCGCTTTCTGGATGCCTCTTCCCTGGAGCCCATATTGACCGTGGCGTCCTTCGAGCCCAACCTCGGCATGGAGCTCGCCATCAGCCCGGCGGGCGATAAGGCTGTGGCGACATTGGGCCCGAAAACGGCCAGGGTGCTCCATTTACCCGATGGGGCAGTACTGACGCAGTGGACGGGTAGCCCGGGCCCTATCCGCGCACTTGAATACTGCCGGGACGGAAAGGTGGTGGCGGCGCTGGGCGGCGATTCATCGGTATATCTCTGGGACAGCGCCTCGGGCCGGGAGGTATTGCGATTCGACGGCCATGCGGAGCGTGTTCTGGCCCTCGCCGTCATGCCGGAGGGCGCCATGATCGCCACCGGGGATCGCGCGGGCCGAATCCTTCTCTGGGACAGCCGCTCCGGCTCCATCCAGCGGGAAATTCGCACGGCGGGCTCCCCCGTTGCCGCGCTGGTCTGCAGTCCCGATGGCGAATTGGTGGCCGCGTCTCTTGAGGGTGAATCCGCCGCGATTTTCGCCGTAAAGACGCCACCGGACTCCCTTCCCTTGAGTGCGTCCAACGTGACGCTGACCTCGCTTGGCTTTGGCCGGGACGGTAAACGCTTGCTCGGTCTCGCGAGGTCGGGCGGGTTCATGATGTGGGATACGGAATCCGGACAGCAAATTGCCGCGCCTTCACCGTCGGAAGACTACCGAACGGCATCCCTGCTTCTGGACCCGGACCACAACCGCATTCTCGTTGGCAATCAGGTGGACGCCATATCGGCGCTGCCGGTTTTCCCGAAATCTATCTCGGCCTCCGACGGTGTGCCCGCTGAAGTCCTGAACCGATACAAGCGCTCCCGTTCCCAGACCACGTGGGACTACTCGCTTCACCAGCAGCCCATCATCGCCTTCACACCCGCCCACGTTGTGGAAGAAGCGATTCAGCGCCTCGCGAAGGGCGGGGGAAACAGCGACGGCGAGATCTATATTGAAAGGAGCACCAACCCCCTGGCTCGGCTGGGGCTGCTCCCCGGCGATTCCGTCACAAAACTTAACGGCGCGCCCTGCGCCAATGCCAATGTCCTCATGGCGGGGCTCCACGCTTTCGCCGGATCCACCGGAGACTCCCTTACGCTGTCCCTCGCGCGGGCGGGAGCCGAGATCAATATCGAGCACTGGTGGACGGAGGTGGTATCCTTTGCCAGAACCATCGAGGTGACTCGGGATCGCGCCCTCACCGCATTGACCAACACGGCCAAACTGCTGCGCAGTCAACAGAAATTCCTGTCGCTGTACAACCAGCAACTGAGCAACGGCCTGGGCGCCGGCCTGGACGGGCCGGATACGCTGGAGGGCATCTGGCTGCCCGAGACGGATACCCTTCAAGAAACGCGGGACCTGGCGGCTCTTGGATTGGGCGTGGGCGACTGCATCGCGACCATCAATGGCGAAGGCGTCACCAGCTATACCCGGTTGCTTGAGGGGGTTGAGCGCGCAACCGGAGCACTGGAAAAGGGATTCACCGGGGAAGTACGCGTCCGGGTGATTCGGGATCGCTTTCAAATACTGGACTTGACCTGGTCCATCTCGTGACGGACCAGTCCAACGTATGCGGGCGGAGGGGAGCAACCAAGAAAGGTCTGAACCATGGGAACCTGTTTTTCTGCAAACGATGTTTGGGATATCGAGCCCGCCCTCCTGCGCATGGGAGAAGGACACTACACCCGCTTTCGCGACACGTATCGAAAGGTGGCGGTCCTGGCCAATGCCACGGCCGGAATGACCTTTGAAGCCCTTTATCGGCGGCCCGCGCTGGACGTGTTGTCCGACGTGCTGGGCCATCTGGCGCGCCCGGCCATGGTATCGGAAAAACTCCTGTCGAAAGGAGAACAGGGCGCCTGTCTGGGCGCGCTGGATCAGGTACTGCGGGCGATTGAGGCCCTGCCCGATCCGGTCACACTCCACGACCTGAGCACGCGGCCCGGCGACGATTTTCCGACCTTGATTCCCCTTTTCAGGGAGCTGGATTCCGTGTCCCCGCGGATCTGCGTTCCCTTTGTACAGCCCGGCTTCGACCCCGCCCTGGCGAAGGCGTGTCTCGACGAGCTCCTCGCCCTGATCGGACCAACCTATACCCTCGCGGACCTCTACGAGCGGTCCCCCGCCCCGGCGATTAAGTCCAACTTCAACCGCGTCATGGTGCGCGCCAAACGCGCGGGACTCCTGATCGATCTGGTGGGAATCTGCAAACCCGCCGCCCCCGGCTACGTGAGCGATCCCGCCGATGACCGCTGGGATGTGCGCTCCTGTGTTCCGCCGGAAAACGCCTTCCTATTCAAGGATGTTCACGTCAAGATCAACACCATGGCTTTTCTCATGGCGGGCCTCAATTACGGGGATTTCTTCGATCTGCCGATGACCAATCCAAAAGTCCTGCCCCACTTCCGGGCGCGGGTGCTGGCCGACCGGGACTACTGGTTCACCCCCCTGGAGCGGGATCGAATCGTGGCCGCTCTCGACCAGATTCTGGATGCGCTGCGGGACCCGGCGTCCTCGGCGCTCAGTTTTCGGGAAGTCTATTCGGATCCCGGCATACCCCCGGAGGTGCTCGTGCCTTTCCAACGCATACTCGATGTAAAGCCCGAGATCTGCCTCCCCTTCATGCTCCACGACTTCGATCATGCCGCCGCCGCCGACGCCATCGACGTATTCCTCGAGCGCTACGGGCACCTGGACCTGAAGGGCCTGTACACCGCGCCGCCGGAGCCCGAAGGCTCTCCCGCCTCCCGCGCCGATCTCGCCACGCGAATTCGCCAGCACGAGGCGAAGCTCACCCTGATGAAAAAGGTGAACAACCTCATCTGCATTGCGCCCGGGCAATGCATTGGAATGCTGGACGAGTACTGCAACACCGCCCCGCTGGGCAACTGCCCGCCGTGATGCTCGCCGCCCTTACGGCTTGTTTTCCGCCCTCGCCGGGGCAACTCGATGCCCCCGGCGGGGGTTTAAAGTTTTTTGCGCAGCGCTTGGAGCCGGGCTATCGAGTCCGCATCGAGACGCTCTTCCAGATGGGCGGGTGCGGGCTTGCGCGTCTGCGTTACCGTTTCGCGTATGGACGACTTCGTCTCGTCCAGGCTGCTTAGAAAATGCGACGCGTCCATCACCAGAGCGCCCATGCCCCGGCAGAGATCCCGCACGCCCCGGTCACTCGTTACCACCACCACGTCCATCTTTCTCGGTGTCTTGTACACCATCCGCTCGATGACCGCGTCCGCCGTCAGGTGCCCCGGCGAATACAAAACCTCCAGCGACGGCACGCTGCGGTTGTGGGCCACCTTCTGAATAACCTGCGGCCCCCGGCCATCAAAGACCACCACCACGTGTTTTCCCGTCTGGATACAAAAATGGGCCACCTTGTCGATAAAGGCTTCCCGCGCCGTCTCCATGTCCTGGCGAACCAGGTGAAGCAGCTTCTGCGACTGGTGCAGGACGTTGTAGCCGTCCACCAGATGTACTTCCGCCATGGTTGGTAGTCTCCAAATTGCAGGGCACAAGAACGAGAGAATCTATGCGGACCTGAATCAGTGACGTCGGGCGCCACCGCGATCAAGCAACGCTGTCCCTACCCGACATACTCTCGATGCACGCGCCGGCCTATCCCAGTCAATATCTCATAGGGGATCGTGCCGGCCCATTCCGCCAGCGCCTCCACCGTGACCTCGTCTTCGCCCTGCTTCCCCACCAGCACCGCCTCGTCGCCCGAGACCACACCGGGGACATGACTCACATCCACCACCATCTGATCCATGCAAACGCGCCCGCGAACGGGACAGCGTCGACCGCGAATCAACACCTCCGCCTTGTTCGACAGGGCCAGCCGATAGCCGTCCGCATAACCCACCGGCAGCATGGCCGCGACCATACCCTCTTCGGCGGTATAGGTCCGGCCATAGCTCACCGTGGCGCCGGGCTCCATCGTGCGAATCTGGGACACCTGCGTGATCCAGCGCAGTACCGGGCGCAGGGGATTATTTTCCGGGCGCGCATCGGTGGGCCAAACTCCGTAGCTCATGATGCCGGGGCGAACCAGTGTAAACAGGCTGTCGCCGTAGTTAATCACGCCGGCGCTGTTGGCGCCGTGCACCATGTCATAGGGGACGCCCGCCTCGTCCAATCGCGCCAGCACACCCCGGAGCGCCTCGACCTGGCCCAGCGTAAAGGGATCTTGCGCCCGCTCCGCGATGGGAAAGTGGGTGGCGATGCCTTCAATATTCAAATGGGCGATGCGGGCCAGCACGGGAATATCACGCACGGCGGATTCGAGGGAGAAGCCCTGGCGGTTCATGCCGGTATCCACCATGCAGTGGACGGGCACCACACGCCCCGCCTTCCGCGCCAGATCGCCGAGCAGCCGACCGGCCTCGACGTCGCATAGCGTGAGCGTGAGGGCGTGGGATACCGCCACGTGGAGGGTCTCGGGGGCGGGCTGCATCAGTATGAGGATGGGCTCTTCTATGCCGCCCTGGCGCAGTTCGACCCCTTCGTCCAGGGTGGCCACGCCGAGCATCGACGCGCCCGCGTCCAGCGCGCGGCGGGCCAGCGGAAGGGCGCCCAGGCCATAGCCGTTGGCCTTGATTACCGCCATGAACGCGCGACGGGCTCCCGCATATCGTCGCGCCACGCCAAGATTATGGGCATACGCGCCCAGATCGACTATCGCGCGCGATGCGTGGATGCCCGCGCTCATGACACTTCGTCGAGTCCCAGCACCTTCCAGTTTTCACGGGCGAAGACGATGCCGGAGTAGACCGTGTACACGGCCACAAATATTATCGACCACTGGGACGCCACGCCGATTCCGCGGATCCAGGGGTCCACGCCGCCCGGCAACACGGAGAGCGCCGCAGGAAACTGGGTCAGCCCCTGAAGGACCACGGCGAAGAAGAGGAAGGTGCACACGTAGATCATCTGAAGGAGTGTCTTCGTCTTGCCCTGCTTGTTTGCGGCGATAACCGTGCCGTCGGCCGCCGCCAGGGCCCGCGCGCCGGTCACCAGAAACTCGCGCGCCAGTATCATCACCACGCTCCACGCGGGCACGTTCATGGCCGGGATCCCCAGCAACATGACAAAGGCCGAAACGACCAGCACCTTGTCCGCCACGGGATCCAGCAGCTTGCCGAAATTGGTGACCAGGTTTCGCTCGCGGGCGATCTTGCCGTCGTAGTAATCGGTAATGGCGGCAACCACGAAAATAACGTAGCCGACGGCATAGCACACGACGTTGTCGAAGGAAAACAGCGCGACAAAGAACGCGGTCATGATGCACCGCGCCACGGTAAGTTGGTTGGGAAGATTCATAGCCCCCGCATTGTACCATCCCGAAGCGCGGGATTCACCTGCCGGGCGGGGCGTCTGTTCAGGCGTGACCCCTGCGGATTAGCGGGACATCAGGGACGACAGCGACTACAGGGACGTGTTTTTCTGCCGTCCCTCCCATCGCCGATGTCCTTGCGATGGTGAGCGCGCATGGAAACCCGGCGACAGACTTGGAAGGGGGAAAAAAGGGAAAACGTCTCCCGCACCGGAACGGCGCGAGCGACCAGAAGTGAGAACTTATTCCGCGTCGAAACGGGCGGGCGGCTCGACGGCGATGGTGCCGGCGTCCACGCGCTTTTCGCCACTTTCGGCGAAAGGTTTGACCACCACCGAGTACGAAACCCAGCCCAGCAAGAGGATGGCGCAGATGGCCCCCCAGGTCAGGGCGTCGCTCACCCAGAGCGGGCGCGCCCCGGGCGGACTCACAAGGCCGCCCCGGCTGAAATACACCGGCTCCGGCGCCGCCGCGCGGCAGGACCGCAGGGCGACAATGAAGGGTTCCGCCGAAAGCTGAAGCACCTGGCAATAGGTGTTCAGGAACCCGACCGTATACGTCGTCGCGGGCAACTCGTTGAGTCGCCCGTTTTCGAGATGGGTCAGGTACTCGATCGGCACGTGAGTCTCATGGTACGCGTCCAGCAGGGAAAGTCCCAATGCTTCCCGCTGTTCCCGTAGCCTATGTCCTGGAAAATCGTACTGGTTCATGAGCTTTCTTCTATATGCACCGCATCAACCAAGATTTCGCGGGCCTTGCTCCCCGTATGGGGCCCCACAATGCCCTTGCGTTCCATCATGTCAATCAACCGCGCAGCCCTAGTGTACCCTACTCGAAGGCGCCGTTGCACCATGGAAATGGAGGCCTGTCCGGTATCCATCACCACCTGTACGGCATCTTCAAAAAGATCATCGGGCTCGTCGGTGATATCGTCCGCTTTTTCCTTACTTTTCCCGAAATTCTCTATTTCATCCTTATACTGAGGCGGCGCTTGCCGCTTCAAGTAATTGATTAGACCGTTCATCTCTTCGTCGCTCACGAAGGCGCCCTGAATGCGTGTGGGCTTGGACTGGCCCGCCGGCAGATACAGCATGTCGCCCATGCCGATGAGCCGTTCCGCGCCGATTTCATCCAGAATACAGCGCGAGTCCACCCGGGACGACACCTGGAAGGAGATGCGCGATGGGAAGTTGGCCTTGATCACACCGGTCAGCACGTCCACAGAGGGGCGCTGCGTCGCGATGATCAGGTGGATGCCCACGGCCCGGGCCAACTGGGCCAGGCGCGCGATGCAGTCTTCCACCTCGGAACGGGCCAGCATCATGAGGTCGGCCAGCTCGTCGATTACACAAACAATATAGGGCAGGCGGCGCACGATGTGGAGCGACTGGGCGTCGTTGTCGTCCTCGTCGCCGTCCAGCTCGATTTCACCGTTCTCCACGCTCTGGTTGTATACTTCGATATTGCGGACCCGCAGATCGGCAAAGAGGCGATAGCGCTCTTCCATTTCGTTGATCAGCCAGGTCAGCGCGAGCGAGGCCTTCTTCGGATCGATCACTACGGGCGTGATGAGGTGGGGAATGTCGTTGAAGATGGACAATTCCACCATTTTCGGATCGATGAGGATAAGCTGGAGATCGTCCGGCGTATGCTTGAAGAGCAGGCTGGCCAGCAGCGCCTTCACGCAGACCGTCTTGCCCGCGCCCGTGGCGCCCGCCACCAGCAGATGGGGCATGGTCGCCAGATCGGCGATCTTCACTTCGCCCGTGATGTCCTTGCCCAGCACAAGGTTAAGCTTGCCCTTGCCCCGCTTGAAGCCCTGGGATTCCAGCAACTCACGGATCAGCACCTGATCGCGCTCCGTATTCGGCGCTTCAATACCCACGCGGCCCTTGCCGGGGATGGGCGCCTCCACGCGAATGCGGTGGGCCTTCAGCGCCAGCGCAATATCGTCGGCCAGGGCCAGGAAACGGGCCACTTTGATGCCCGGCGCGGGCTCCAGCTCGTAGCGCGTAATGGTCGGGCCACGGGTCACATCGGTCACGCGGGCCTCAATCCCAAAGGTCTGGAGGGTGTCTTCCAATAGAATGCTGGTGGCCCGGAGGGTCTCGGCCAGATTCTCCACCACCCGCTCCTCGGGCTCGTCCAGCAGGTCCATGGGCGGGCGCGTGTAGTGGCGCGGATACTCGTATCCGGGAGGCAGTTCTTCGTTCTCCACCACCTTCCGGCGGGGGCGGCGCACCTTCGGGGCCGGTGCGGCGCTCTCCGTGGCCGCAGGGGTTGCAGCGGCGGCCCGGGCAACCCGGGCGGGAGGCGCAAGCACCACGGGCGCCTCTTCTTCGGCTTCTTCTTCCTCTTCCAGATCGAAGGGAGCGGAATCCTCCGTCTCCTCCTCTTCGTAGCCGTATTCGTCGTCTGTTGAATCCGGAGCAACCACGTCGTCTTCCAGCGGATCCAGGTCGAAAGCCAGCGATTCGCCCGCAAAGACCTCGTCTTCCTCGTCGTCGTAGCCGTCATCGGTAATATCCGGCACCGCATCAAAGGGCGCTTCATCGTCCACGGCAACCGGGACTTCCGGCGCGACGCGCACGTTAATCCGGGCATGGCGATCCGGCGTGGGAACCGCCACGGGCTCCACCTCTTCCTCTTCATCAAACCCGGGATCGGTGGACTCGTAGCCCAGCGGCGCGGGCGCGGCTTCCACCAGGGGCAGGGACTCCTGCCGGGGTATCCGGCCGACCCGGCGGGACTTCGGAAGCTGCGTCGCCGGCGATTCGAGCGCGGCGCGTGCACGGGCCTCACGCACCATGACAAACGTGCGGTAGGCAAATACACTGACATGTCGGACCACGACGTAGAGGTAGAGGAACATATACTCCGTGGCCAGGAGCAGCCCCACCAGAATCAGGGAGCAGATGATTACGTTGGAGCCCGCATAACCGAAGTGGTAGTAGTTGAGCTTGTCCACCACGAAGGCGCCAATGGCGCCGCCCGGATAAATATTGGAGGTGCCCGCCCGGAAATTGAGCTGGAGAAAGCCGGCGACCGCCACAATGGCCAGACCGGCGCCGAGCATGCGGGGTAACAAGTGCCCCAGAGGATGGCGACTGATCAACATCAGTGCCCAGATGAACGTGAGCGAGTAGGTTACATGCCGCGCATCGCCGACCAGAATGGCGAATATGCCGGCCACCAAGGCCCCTGGAGCCCCTAACCCATTGGAAACACTCAGGATCTCATCAAATGGCCGGGTGACCTGATCGCGGACCTGATACCCATCGCTGACCAGGGCCAGGAAGAGCAATCCTGTCAGCGCGAGGACCACAATCCCCATATATTCCGATTTTCGTTCGACGGGAAGGTTCATGGAAGAGGCCACAGCGGAAATCCGATCACAGTCAGCATTAATGTAGGGCTATGGTAACAGAGAACCTGTGGTCTTGCAACTAAATATTGTGCTTGATCCGGCCAAAAACACTAAATGTAACTTAGCCCAAAAGTGCCAACCACAACATATGGGTATTTAGTGGTCAAATGCCACGAAATACGCCCGCAGTCCGCTTTATGTGAAAATCGATTAATGCACGACACGGATGCTTTATGTGCGGACCGCTGCAAAAAGGCTACCGGGGCCGGGCACGTAACGACGGGTGGGTGCGCAACGTGAACTGAAGAACGCGTCACAAGGAGAATCAACGCCGAGCGCGGCGCGCCCTATCCGTGCGCGATGGCTAGAAGCGGTAGCCCACGCCGATGCCCAGGGAATTGGCGCCGGAGTTCTTCGTGCCCAGGCTGGCATTGGAGATGTGCTGATAGTGGAGTTGCACGTGCCAGTCCGATTTGAACTGATAGCCCACGCCCAGGCCCGTGACAAAGTTGATGTTGGAGTTGTTCCCGTTAAACTCATTGCTGTGTATCAGGGTGCTCACACTGGCCTCCCCGTACCAGCCGCGGTACTCGTCCTTCACCTGATAGACACGACCGGCAAGCCCGAATCCGCCGCCCCAGACCGTGTCGCCGTCATCGTCGTTGTCATCTTCGAAAATCTCCCGAAAGCGGCGGTAGTCGTCGTCCCCATCCTGGGAATAAACGAAGAGAGGCATCATGCGCAACCCGAGCGTGGTTCGGGGCGTTGCGGGCACCTCATACTCCACGATACCGTTAATCGTGTAGTCGCCGGAGCGATCCTGGCTGCCCTGGTGGACGCCAAAGTCGTTGTTCAATTCCAGGCGCCACATGCCCGATTTCATATCGAGGCCGGCGCTGGCGGGAGTTGCGGACAGCAGCAGCGCCGCGCCCGCGACCATCATCGAAAGAAAAAAAGAACATTTCATTGTGCGGGAAACTCCCCTGTCTCATGTTGCCATTGCGAATACGATCCGAATCCGTACCTTTCGCGCCTACCCGCCTACGGTACCGCGCGGTCAGGACATCGTCACAAAATAGGCGAGCACGCCCTCATTGAAATAGGCCTGATCGATATCGAGGTAGCAGGAACCCCGAAGGTTATACACGCGGCCCACCAGCCGATTATCGGCGAAAAAGCCTTTGTTTCGCAACTGGAGCACGGGGCCGGAAGGTCGCGTGGATTCAATCTGCACCTCCAGATCGCTCAGGGTGAAGGGGCGCCGGAGAATGGCCACCTCCTCCCCCTCGCGGAAGACCCGGGCCACGGCCGGCAGAACGCCGCCAAAGCGGAAGCTCCGCCCCCCCTTTTCCATCTGGACGCGGATCTGATGTCCCGACTCCATGTCGCGTATCTTCCAGCCCTTATGGCTCGGCGCGATCTCCACGATATAGCCGCTCGTGTCGTGATTGTCCGTCAGGCTGAACAGCGTACCCCGGGTATGGGAGGGATGGTGCAGGAGGATATGACTTTCGAAGGGATCGGGAAAATCCTGGGCGGATTCCCGGGCGTCGGGCACGCCTTCCGCCGCCGCCAGCGCTTTGCGCGAGCGGAGCTCATTGAGAAAGGCGCGGATGGTGAAGACCACGATGCCAAAGAGGATAAGGCCGACAAAGCAAATGGAGCCTATACGCAGCCAGTTCGGGCGTTCAAGATACACGCCCACCCCAATCGCCGCCACCGCCTCGAGCAGGCAAACCGCATAGGCAACGATAAGACCCAGCGTCAGCGGATGATTCGTCCGCGGAAGGGTGTGGTAACACACGACCCGCTCGTAGTCGGAGAGGTGTTCCTGCAGCTTGCCGTTTGCCGTCATCCTCTGTTCCCTGGGCCAGGCCCGTTATCCGAGGGCGGACGTGTCCGCCACGATTTCCCGCGCGACTTGCTCCAGACATTCGGAGAGGGACCGCACCACGCCGCCCGCCGTGGGCTCCGCCACGGGCAGCCGCACGTCATAGGTCTTCGCCAGCGCGGGCGGCGAATAGTAGCTGGTGCCCTCTTTGCGGATCTCGACCGCGAAGCGCACGTGGGCCTCGGCCCCGGTGGCCCCGTCGATCTGCTCGAAGGCCAGCAAGGTGCCGGAGAGCACGCAGGTGGCTCCAGCGGGGTCCGGCTGACCAAATTCCGCGCCGAGCTTCTCCGCGAGCAGTTCATCGAGTCCGGCGGCCCATTGCGCCGCCGCGTAGTACTCAATCTCGGTCGGGCTTTTCTTGATCAGGATACGCTTGTTCTGCAGCGCTTCCGAAATGCGCAGGCGACCTACGGCGATCTGGACCCCGCCGCTGTCTCCCGACGCGGGGGTCATGTTCAGCGTGTACAGATTGGGGCCGGGGGCCGTGGCGCAACCCGCCGCGAGGCCCACCACAGCCAGCGCGAGGCAAATATGCTTGAAGTGAGTGACGTTCATTTCAGTATTCCTGGTGCGACCCTGGGCGGCTCTTGCGACCCGTAAGGCCCATTCGGTGTTGCGGCATCATGCCCGTACTGTTATTTCCGCCCGCTTTCGGGCTTGCCAAAGATTATCGCCTGCGGATGGGCCTTCAGGTCCTCCAGCAGCACGTTCAAATTCTGTATCAGGTGGCCCAGATCGCCCATCAGATCTTCAATCGCAGGCCGGTTCTGGTGCACCAGCTCCTCGGTCTCGCCGCTGAGCGACTGGACATGTTCCAGCGTGGCGGTGAGCGCCGCAATGGTTTTCTCCAACTCCTGATTCAACGTGGCGGTAACACCGCTCACGTCCGTCGCGATCTTGTCGATGTTTTCCTTGTTGTCTTCCAGCGTGGTGGCCACGCCCGTCATCACGCGGGTCGCCGAATCCTGAAGCGGCGGAACCTTCTCCAGTATGGTCCCGATCTGGGGATCGTACTTCTCCAGCATGCCATCCACATTGCCGATGATGTTTTCCACATTGGCCGGGTCCGCGCCGCCCGCCACCGCTTCCGCCTTCGCCTGTTTCACACCGAGAAGATCGCGCACATCCCCCGTGATCCGCGTGACGCTGGGCAGGGGATCGCCCCCGGCCGCCGCTTCTTTCTCCGCCTCTTCCACTCCGAGCAGCTTGGCGAGGTCTTCGGTGAGTTTCGCCACATTAATCGGCTCGGAGCCGTCGGCCTTGTGCCGCTCGAGGGCCTCCCGCACACCGAGCAGCGCGCGAACATCGCCGGCAAGGCGCTCGATGCTGGCGAGCTCGCCCTTGCCCTCGGCCTCGCCCTTCTTGGCCGCTTCCACGCCGATGAAATCGCGCAGATCCGCGATGAGCATTTCGCTGCCGCCCACGAGACCATCCACATTGGGGATATCAATGAAACCATAGCCGCTGTTGATTACCTGCACATCGCCACCCGCCGGAACCAGCGCGGCATCTTTCGTGCCCGTGGAGATTTCCAGATGCTTCTCCGCGGTGAGCGTGGTCTGCTCGATGGTCGCCCGGCTCGATTCGTTCACCGGAGTCTTGGGGTCCACTTTCAATTCCAGCAGGATCTGGGACTGGTCCTCCGGATCATAGGTCACCGATGCGACCGTGCCCACTTCCAGGCCGCCGAAGCGGATCATCGCGTTGGCGTTCAGCCCCACCGTGCTGGTAAAGCGCGCATAGAGCGTCTTATATTCCGGCTCGGCGCGGAGATTCTCTATCACCACCACGAAGCCCGCGAGCACCGCCACGCTGGCAATCACCATCAGGCCCGCCGTGAACTCGGTCCGGGTGAAATTGTACTTCTTACTGGCCATAGCCTGTTCGCTCCGCTTCATTTCGATCGCGCGGACAACGGCGCTTTCCGCTACTCCGTGCTCGTGAGCGACTGGAGGTACTTCGCCGTGTCTTCGCCTTCCGCATCGGGTCGTCGCGCGAAAAACTGTTCAATAAAAGGGTGATCGATTCTCTGTATTTCTTCCAGCGTGCCCAGGCCGATGACCTTGCCCTTGTCAAGCATGACCACACGATCGGCAATGAGTTTCACGCTCTCCATCTCGTGGGTCACCACCACACTGGTCAGGTTGAAGGTGCTCTGCATCTTGCGGATGAGCATGTCCAGGCCCGCGCCCACGATGGGGTCCAGGCCGGCGGAGGGCTCGTCGTAAAAGATGATCTCCGGATCCATCGCCATGGCCCGGGCCAGGCCCGCGCGCTTTTTCATGCCGCCGCTCAATTCCGAGGGCATGAATCGCTCGAAACCACCCAGACCCACCAACTCCAGTTTGATCTTGGTCATGATATCAATTGTGGACGACTCAAGGCGCGTGTGCTCTTTGAGCGGCAGGGCCACGTTTTCGCCGATGGTGAGGGAATTGAACAGGGCCGAACCCTGGAAGCACATGCCCATCTGCTTGCGCGCCTCCACCCGCTCCTCGTCGTTCATGGCGGTAAAATCCTGCCCCTTGAACAGAATCTTCCCCGAATGGGGCCGCATCAGGCCCACAAGATTCCTGAGCAGCGTGCTCTTGCCGCAACCGGATCCCCCGAGTATGACGAAGACCTCGCCGCGCTTCACGGTGAGGTTCACGCCATCGAGCACGGTGCGATCGCCGTATTTCACGCGGAGATCGTGCACTTCGATGATATTGTCGGGTTCGACGCTCATGGGGTCCTCAGGAGAAGAACAGGGCCGTCCAGACCAGGTCCACGACGATAATGATCAGAATGGACGTCACCACGGACGAGGTGGTTTCACGGCCCACGCCCTCGGCGCCGCCGTCCACGCGAAATCCGCGATACACGCCCACCCAGCAGATGGTAATGCCGAAGAAGAAACTCTTGACCAGGCCGGAGACGAGATCCATGCGGGTCAGGGCTTCGGCCGTCTGGCGGAAGTAGATGCCGGGGTCCACGCCCACCAGCACCACGCCGGCAAAGAAGCCGCCCAGGATCATGATGAGCATGGCCAGCACCGTCACGCAGGGCACCGCGATCATCATGGCCAGGAACTTGGGAACGATCAGAAACTTGGTGGGATTGAGACCCATGACGTTGAGGGCATCGATCTCTTCGGACACCTTCATGGTGCCGATTTCGGCCGTGATCGCCGAGCCGCAGCGGCCGGTAATCAGGATGGCGGTCATGAGCGGCGCCAGCTCCCGCAGGGCCGAAATGCCCACCAGATCGGCGATGAGCTGGGTCGCCCCCCACTTCTCCAGCGTGTAGGCCGCCTGCAGGGCCATGATGATGCCGATCAGCCCGCAGATGAGCCCCACGATGGGCAGGGAGCGCACGCCGAACTCCACGAAATGCTCCACGGTACTCCGCACGCGCAGGCCCTTGCCCCGCAGGGGCTGCCACAGGAGCCAATTGACGGTGTCCACCATCAACACGCAGACCGTGGCCGCGGCAAAGAGGCCGTTCAGCGTGGCGCGGCCTGTGTGTCCCAGTAGGGCGGACATGGCCGGTTACATCTGCTCCACGATGCTGAACACGGAATCCAGGCGGGAAAGCTGGAGAACTTTCATGACCGATTGAGAAGGCGCCAGCAGCAGGAAAGACGCCGCGCCGCCCGCCGCCTGCAGGCCCTCCACCAGCGTGGCCACGCCGGAGGAGTCCATATAGGCCACGTCCGTCAGGCGGACGCCCACCTTCTGCTTGGTGCTCTTGCAGGCCTTCAGAATTGCCTCGCGAAGCTGGGGCGACGAATACAGATCGATCTCGCCCTTCGCCTCCACGATGCAGTTGCCGTCCTGCTCCACCTGTTTCAACTCAAGTGCCATGCGATTAGACCTTTATGTATCTCCACCGCCGGGCGGGCAAGCTCCCATACGCTCCCGCCGCCGGCCGTGGCGGATGATCCCGAGTAAAATTCCCCCCTCATGTTACACTTTCCGCAGCCGCATTACGATGGTATTGCCCTGACCATCGCCCGGCATAAACTCCACGTCGTCAAAGACGTTATAAATGAGATGCATCCCCAGCCCCCCGGGGGTCAACGCCTCCGCCAGTATATCCTCCTCCGACTTGCGCCGCACCCGGTCGTAGGGCGCGGGAATCCCGTCGTCATGCACCACCAGTTCTATCCATCCATCCCGCGAATCCATGGAAAGTTCCAGAAACTGGTCCGGAGCGCCCCGGTAGGCGTGGCGGATGGCGTTGGTGCAGGCTTCGTCCACCGCCAGCACCAATTCCTGCACTTTGTCGTCCTGGACCCCCTGGTTGATGAGATAACTGCGGATCATGGCCCGGACATCGCACAGGAGTTTCGGGGAGGACCGGAATACTATGGACAGGTCTTTATCGTGCACCGATATACCTCATCGCCATCATCGTGCAGTCGTCGTGGGGCGCGGCGGGCGCCGTAAAACGCTGCACATCGTAGATGACCGCTTCGATGAGCGCCTGGGCCGATTCGCCGTAAAGGCGCCCCGTGCACCGGCGCAATCCTTCCTCTTCGTACTCCACCGGAGGCGATGGCGTCGCCCCCTCCAGCAGGGTCGTCGTAGACCGGGCCTCCACGATGCCATCGGTGTACAGCAGCAGGCTGTCCCCCGGCGCGATCATGGAGCGCGTCTCCACCCAGGGCCCCTCGGGCAAAATACCCGCCGGCGGGCCCGTGGCGTCGCCAAAGGTCGTTACGCCGTTTCGCCCGATCTGGACCACGGGATGGTGGCCCGCGTTGCAGCAGACCACGTGCCCGGTGTTTAAATCGATCATAAGATAGCACATCGTGCAGAACATGCCCCGCTGGCTCCGCTTCACCAGGCCGCGATTCAATTCCCGCAGCACTTCCAGGGGACTTTCCAGATCGCGGCAGAGCAGGCGAAATTGCGCCAGCAACTGGGCCATGGTCAGCGCCGCGGGCACGCCCTTCCCGCTCACATCGCCAATGAGAATGCCCACGCTGTCGCGCCCGCGCCGCACATAGTCGTAGAAATCGCCCCCCACGGTCTTTGCGGGCCGCGTCTCGCCATAGACCTCGAATCGGGGGTCGTTCGGCCATTCCTTGACCAGGAAGCCTTCCTGGATGGTCCAGGCCGTGGCCAGATCCTGCTCGATCCGCTGTTTTTCCAGGATCTGCTGGTGCATCTGGGCATTTTCCAGCGCCAAACCCGCACTGTTGCCCACCGAGGCCGCGAGCAGCAGGTCGTCATGAGAATAATTCTGATCCTGGCGATCCGTGTCGATATACAGGATGCCCAGAATGCCGTGCTTCGCGCGGAGCGGCACGCAGATGATGGAACGCAACTGGAGCGACATGATGCTCTCGGAAGCATTCAACTCCATGTCGCTGTCGGTATCCTGATACAGCACGCTCTCGCCGTCGCGGATCACGCGGCTGGCCACCGTGCTGCTGATGAGAATATCGCCGATCTGGGCCGGGCGCAGTTGCCCGTTGGCGATGCTGTGCACAAAACCGCATTCGGAGCAGGGCAGGAGCTCGGCATCCAGACTCGCGAGGAAAATGGCGCCGCGCTGGGCGTTGATGGCCTTCAAGGTCTTCTTGAGCACCCCGTCCATCAGGCTGCAGGTGTCGTAGTTCGTGGCAATCTCGTTGGCCACGGAATAGACCGCTTCCAGAAGCTTGGTGGTCTTGGACGGGCCCTCATGGGGCTTCTTCACCATCCCCTGATGATCCATGATGGTTTCCGTGAACAGGCGCCCCTCTTCCACGATGGGTTCCGGTGCGCCGTCGCGGCTTTCCGCATGCCCCGTCACCACGAAAGAGAGGGTCGTCTCGCCGATCTGGATCTTGTCCCCGTTCTTCAGCTCGCCCGCCAGCATTTTCGCCCCATTGAGGATCGTGCCGTTGGTGCTGCCCAGATCCTTCCAGATAAACCGGTCCGGTCGGGCCTTGATTTCCATGTGACGACGCGACGCCGCATTGTCGTCGATCATCAGGCCGCTGTCCGCCGTGCGGCCAATGACCAGAGAATCGTCGACCGGCACTTTGCGCCCGTCAGCATCGACTATGAGAAATCCCCGAAGCACTTGATACTCCTCATCGAGACAAGGGGCCATTGTACAGATCCAAATTGGCAATTGACAATGGACAATGGACCACGTTGGGGCCGATAGGACCGATACATTATATCGGACCCGTCCGACTTATCCGTCCTCTCGCTGTCCATTGTAAGCGGTCAATTGTCAACTGCCTGCGGGGCTCTGCTATACTGCCTCGTCTTGCTGGCACGGTCCTCAAGCCCGTCCCGCCATTCCGCCGGGTGCTGAGGGCCACCGTAACGTGATCGGGCGTTACGCCGGGGCCGCGCCGCATACGCCCTTCCCAACATTCGAAGTCTGGACTCAACCGGCGAGCCGCCCTGCCTGGGCAGTCCCGGCCATGGAAACAAAGGAGAACCCATGTCTTTTTCCATCGACACCAGCAACTACAAGCCGGTTGCCATTGACCCCTTCAAGAATGCGCCCCTGACGCCGGAACAGAAGGCCCAGCTCCTCGCCAACATCGAAATCGTGCGCGACACCATCGTGTTCTTCACGGCGGTGGCCGGCGTGCGCGGCTTCGGCGGCCACACCGGCGGCGCCTACAGCATCGTCCCGGAAGTGCTCATCGCCGACAGCTTCATGAAGGGCAGCGACCGCGTTTACCCGGCCTACTTCGATGAAGGCGGCCACCGCGTTGCCATCCAGTACGCCATGAGCGCCTTCAACGGCGAGATGCCCTTCGAGAAGCTCCTCCAGTATCGCGCGGCGGGCGAGGGCCTCTACGGCCACCCCGAAGTGGATCCCCACCTGGGCATCAAATTCGCCTCCGGTCGCCTGGGCCACATGTGGCCCTTCGTCAACGGCGTCGCCAAGGCCCACCCGAACGGCGTGGTCTTCATGTTTGGCTCCGACGGCTCCCAGATGGAAGGCAACGACGCCGAGGCCGCGCGCCTGGCCGTGGCCCAGCAGCTCAACGTGAAGCTCGCCGTCGACGACAACAACGTGACCATTTCCGGCCACCCAGCGGACTACCTTCCCGGCTATGACGTGGGCAAGACCCTCGCCGGCCACGGCCTCACGGTCGACACGGGCGACGGCGAAGACTTCGACGCGCTCTACGCCCGCATGCTCATGGCCGTGAACACCAGCGGCCCGGTCGCCCTCATCAACAAGCGCAAGATGGCCCCCGGCATCCCGGGCATCGAAGGCACCCACGCCGGCCACGACGTGATCGACAAGGCCTCCGCCATCAACTACCTGACCCTCAAGGGCCACACCGCGGCGATTGACTACCTCAACAACATCCCGAAGACCGCCACCAGCGTTTCCTATGTGGGCTCCACCAAGGAATCCGCCAGCAACCGCACGGAATTCGGCACCATCGTCAACGCCATCCTCGACACCATCCCCGCCGACGAGCGCGCCAGCAAAGTGCTCGTGGTCGACTCCGACCTCGAAGGCTCCACGGGCCTCAAGGGCATCCGCGTTGCCCATCCCAACGTCTGCATCAATGGCGGCGTCCAGGAGCGCGGCAACTTCTCCGCCGCCGCCGGCTTCGGCTCCCTCCCCGGCAAGCAGGGCATCTTCAGCACCTTCTCCGCCTTCCTGGAGATGATCATCTCCGAGGCCACCATGGCCCGCCTGAACAACGCCAACGTCATCTGCCACTTCTCCCACGCGGGCGTGGACGAAATCGCCGACAACACCTGCCACTACGGCATCAACGTGTGGCTCGCCCACAGCGGCATCCAGGAAGGCGACACCACCCGCCTCTACTTCGCCGCCGACGCCGGCCAGCTCAAGAGCCTCGTCAACACCATCTGGAACGACAACGGCATCCGCTACGTCTTCACCACCCGCAGCAAAGTCCCCTTCATCGCGAAGGAAGACGGCTCCAAGTTCTACGACGACAGCTACCAGTTCGTCGCGGGCAAAGATGAAGTCATCCGCGAAGGCAAAGCCGGCTACGTCGTCAGCTACGGCGAAATGCTCTACCGCGCCATAGACGCCGTCGACCGCGCCCGCGCCGAAGGCATCGACGTCGGCCTCATCAACAAGCCCACGCTCAACGTCATCGACGAAGACATGATGAAGAAAGTCGGTGGATCGCCCTTCGCCCTCGTGGTTGAAGCGCAAAACGCCAACAACGGCCTCGGCAGCCGCTACGGCACCTGGCTCCTCGAACGCGGCCTCGCCCCCAAACTCGGCGTCATGGCCGTCACCAAGCCCGGCGAAGGCGGCATCCCCGAACACATCGCCCACCAGGGCCTCGACCCCGACAGCATCCTGGCCAAGATCAAGACGCTGGCGAAGTAAGACAACAAGACAAGCACGTTAAAGCGCGGCCCCGGAGGATGCCTCCGGGGCCGCGTTTTGTTGTTGAGCCCCTCGGCGTATCGTCGGCCCGAGGGGCGCAGTCATTCCTGTCTGCGGCAAAGCCCGCCCAAGTCCTCCAACGGCACCACGCCGCATATACGAACTTCCCTTATGAAGGCGGGCCAAAGGGGGTTAGGCATTCCTGCCTGACAAAAAGCAAGCCCAAGTCCTCCAACGGCACCACGCCGCGTATACGAACTTCCCTTATGAAGGCGGGCCAAAGGGGGTTAGGCATTCCTGCCTGACACAAAGCAAGCCCAAGTCCTCCAACGGCACCACGCCGAATATACGAACTTCCCTCATGAAGGCGGGCCAAAGGGGGTTAGGCATTCCTGCCTGACACAAAGCACGCCCAAGTCCTCCAACGGCACCACGCCGCGTATACGAACTTCCCTTGTTAAGGCGGTCCAAAGGGGGTTAGGCATTCCTGCCTGACACAAAGCACGCGCTTGCCGCCGACAGGCCCTTCACCGTCCTTTCACGACCAACGACATGCGCAATAAAAAAAGTTATCTCCAGCCTCAAGCGGGCGTCCGGTCAGGCAGGAATGCCTAACCCCCGTTGGCGCTCGAATCGGAACCCGGCAAGGCTGGGAGCGTCGGAGATGCGCCGCGACGGACAGGCGTCTCCGCCTGCATTGCGCCTCCGGCGCGACGGGGGAAAACCGAAGGACGCCAAACCCTCTTCCGGCCTGAAAGGCCATCACAGCTTCCAGCCCTGGGCAACGCCCAGGGAATGGCACCCCCACTGCAGAGCCCTGTAAGGGCGACACAATAATGCGGCATCCACAATCCAGCAAGCTCTCGATAATCCTCCACTCAAAAGCCCCCAAAAGCGAGACCCAGCCTCAAAGAACTCTCCCCCGATTGCACATGTTAACACGAGTTCCCCCACCAAAATAATCCAGTAGACTTCATCCCGCCATTGCGCTATTATGCCCCTACAATCCGGGTGAGGTGTTCCGGGGGAATGGTGGCCACCCCAAAACAATGAGGGGACCACCGCCAAGAGCGTGGCGCTCCGATTCTGGCAGTAAAAATTCGGGGCCTCCTCTTCCATCCCCCTATGCCAAGAAGAATCCCCCAGCCCGCCCGCTACGGCACTGTCCGGTAGGGGTGATGCGGCACTTGGCGTGTATACTTTTCTAAAAGAACATGCCGTCAAGGCAATAGATCCGTCTCTAGAATTGAAGCGGACCTCAACAATTTTGGATTCTGTTCAATTGAATATTGGTATAGCCTGCGGAGTATATGACTCAGGGCTGAAGTGGTTTACAGATCTCCCGTTCGCGCATAGACTGGGATTCATTGGGAGTGGATTGTAGAGTTAAAGCAGTGGCTGAGTATCTAGGACTTCAATGGCAGTCGACTCACTGATGACCTAGAATCGGGTTTCGCGATCAGCGACTATGGTGCACAGAGAGGTTCAACTACAATGCGTATAGCGGCAACTGTTGTCTTCCTTCTTGGTCTCGTCACCGTATCCATACCTAACGGCTTTGCAGAGGACACTCAATCGATGAAAGAATTGTCGCCTTTAGTTCAACTTGCTGAAAATGAGTTTGGTTCGCTGGATTCTAACCATCCTTTTCGGAAACTCATCAGTAAGGTCGAGAAGAGCCAGATGGCGGTCTTTAGCAATCGGACCGGGGAACAGCTAAGCGCAACCTCTACTGACTCGAATTGGAGTACGAGCGACACACTATCAGCGAAACATTTGGAGTGGCTTCTTACCGACCCTGCTGCCATCAAACTGGTTACCCGTCATGGTGTGCAAGTTCAGGGAGCGCAAATTCAGGGGACATTAAATCTGGCCTTCTCAAACGTGCCTTTTCCAGTGGTAATTCTCTCATGCTCAATTCCAGAAGGAGTAGATTTAACAAGCGCGGACCTGAGAATAGTAGCGCTTTCCGGGTCGCATGTCGGCCCGATACCCGGAACAAATCTCTCATTAAAGGTAGTAGGCACTACCATTCGAGACAGTCTTCAACTGAATCGAGGCTTCGCCGCAAAAGGTGAGGTCTGTCTTGGCGCGTCAAGAATTGGTGGTGACCTAATGTGCGATGGATCCGTATTCTGTAACCCTGCCGGCTTCGCCCTTAATGCAGACCGGGCTAATATTGCGGGAGCCGCTTTTCTGAATGGCGTCAACGCCGATGGTGAAGTTCGCTTTGTAGGTGCGTATATAGGAAACAGGCTGGAGGCAATTCGATCAACATTCAGGTTTTCGGGAGAGCACCCTCCAAGCGACAATAACGCAAAGCTCGATCAGAACAAATCACCCGAGGTAGACACCATAGCAGACGGAAAAGCGAACCTAAATTTGGATGGCGTCAGTTTGGGCAGTGATCTTGTATGCACTGGAACAGCACTAAGCAACCGCAACAAGGAAGCTTTGAAAGCGGTTCAGGCGACTATCAAAGGTAGCGTATTCTTAGACAGTGGCTTTGCTGCAAACGGTTCCGTAGACTTTGCTACTGCGGAAATCGGCGGCTCGTTGCGCTGCACCGGCGCTTCATTGACGAACGCCAACGGTAAGGCGTTAAGCGCTCCTGGGGCAAGGATTCAGGGTCTTGTACTCCTGAACGCTGGCTTTACCGCGGACGGCGAAGTCCAGTTGGTAAGGACAGTAATGGGCAATTTCCTCAATTGCGCTGGGGCAACTTTGAAAAACAGTGAGGGTAGAGCGCTTGATGCGGAGGGGGCAACAATCGGATCGAGTTTGCTTTTCGATGGAATAGTTGCAGACGGGGAAGTAAGGCTCCTCGGTACGAAAGTCGGTGGCAATCTCTACTGTGATGGAGCCAGCTTCAAAACTGAAAAAGAGAATGCGATTGTTGCCGACAACTTGGAGGTAGCGGGAAGTGTATTCTTCAAGGAGAACTTCCTTTCAGAGGGATCAATTCGCTTACATGGTGCGGCTATCGGAGGGAATTTGGAATGCAGCTCGGCAACAATGAGCAGCAAGAATGGTAAGGCACTCAACGCAGAGCGCGCGGATATAAAAGGGGCCTTCACGATTAAGAACCGTTCGCTTGTTGATGGCGCAATAATCCTTTCAAACGTAGAAGTGGGGTCCAATATCGAATGCATGGACTCTACGCTTCGCAATCCCGGCGGTTTCGCTCTGGTGGTTGAAGGCTCAACAGTTTCCGGTTCTGTTTTCTTTCGGAAGGGATTTAGGGCCGAAGGTGAGGTCAGGTTCTTCGGGGCTACTATTGATGGGAATTTCGAGTGCCTCGGTTCTGCGCTTGAAAATTCTGCTGGCTTTTCGCTCCTCGCAGAATCCGCCACGGTGGCCGGAAATTTGGTTCTCAGCAAAGGCTTTACCGCGAAAGGACAGGTTCGACTTCGGAATGCGCGGATAGGTGGAAAAGTTGATTGTAGTGGAGCTCACATTGATGCTCCGAATGGTTGCGCGATCGACGGGGACAGGTTGTACGCAGGCGACACAGTATTTCTAAACAATGGATTCACATGTAATGGGGAGATCCGTCTGAACCATGCCGAGATTGGGGCGAATCTGGAGTTCGGAAGTGCTGCGCTAAATAACTCCGGGAGTCGTGCATTGAGTGCCAATGGGGTCGTAGTGAAAGGTTGGGTGTTCCTAAATAAGGGGTTTCAGGCCAAAGGAGAGGTCGCTCTAAACGGAACAAAAATTGATGGCAGCCTAGCTTGCCCTGGGGCTATGCTAAGTAATCCAGGAGGCACCGCCCTTGCAGCAGATAGCGCAACAATCGGAGGAGCCTTATTCTTAATCGATGGATTTCATGCCGAGGGTGAAGTCCGATTTCTCGCGGCGAATATAGCGGTAAATGTTGAGTGCGGCGGAGCAATTCTCGACAACCCATCAGGGCATGCATTGAACGTCGGAGGGGCGAATATTGGTAGAGAGGTTCTGTTGATCGGCGGATTTTCATCGAAAGGACAAGTGGACTTGAACGCAGCAACGGTTGGCGGCGATGTGAAAATATCGCAAGCCGATCTGAGCAACCCTCATGGGAGAGCTCTCAGTGCCGAAATGACTACAATTGACGGGTCCATGGTTGTTGGGAAAGATGCCTCGTTCCAAGGCCACGTAAGTCTACTCGCCTCGGTAGTAAGAAAGCACTTCATATTTTCCGTGGGCAGGAGTGGAGATCGCAATGATTTCAGCTTGGACCTTCAACATATGTCCATCGGAACATTGAGTGACGATATGGAAAGCTGGGCCGTTTGCAGCAAGTATGACCTCGGAGAATTCTCTTATGATAGAATTGCAAGCAGCTCTCCACGAGATGTCGCAAGCAGGCTACATTGGCTCAAAGGAGGACAGCTCAACGGGAGCTTTCAACCGGGCCCATATACACAGCTTGCAGAGGTCCTGGAGAAAACAGGGCAGGCTTCAGAGGCACGTGAAGTCCGAATTGAGCGAGAGCGAGAACAAAGTCGGCAACCTTCATCGTGGTACAGAAAGGTTTGGGACAGTTTCCTTTATCGCGCTATCGCCTATGGCTATAAACCTTGGAATTCCGTGGGGTGGTCTTTGTTGGTATGTGCGATTGGACTTTTAATATTCTCATTTGGACACCAAAAGGGGAGAATGGTGCCAAGTGACCCTCAAGCGTTTGAGGACTCTTTGAAGAGCGGGTCTCCGCGATATTATCCCCGATACAATTCGCTCGTCTATTCTATCGACCTCTTCCTGCCCATTATTGACCTCCAGCAGAGCACATACTGGATACCTGCAAGTGGCAATCTTCCACCTTGGCAGTGGAAGTGGCTGTTGGAATGGAAATGGCCGGGTGTGAGGAATTGGGCTTCGATATGGTGGACTGAATGGCAGGGGCTTTGGCTTTGGCAGCGGTTTCAGATTACTGCCGGGTGGGTCTTAACCACGCTTCTTGTTGCGTCATTTACTGGACTTTTAAAGACGTGACAAGCGGTTCCTAAGAGGAAAGTGCTTCCAGTTCATTAGATACATGTATCCATAAGGGCTTGAAAGTCCCTGCGGCTTTTCTGGAAACTAGAGTCCTACCCTTCGCTGGTACGCCAGACGACCTATAAATACTCGCCGAAGAGACTCTTCGAATCGGGCGAAATGACCTGTATGAGATAAGACACGCTCCTGCGCCGCCCTTACAGGGCTGAAATTTGCGGGGCGAAATTTCCCTGGGCGTTGCCCAGGGCTGGAGGCTGCGCTGGCCCTTCGGGCCGAAAGGCGTTATCGTGAGGGTGCAGTGGCGCACGCACGCCGTTTCGGGCATGTCCATTTTCTATGGCCGAAAGATAATGACCTTAGGAACATTCGTAATCAATACTGGCCAAACACGTCGCGGATCGTTTGGTTAACTTTTGACTACAATTTGATGGTCTCGACTACAAAAAAGTTGAGCACATGAGCCAAGGGCAAGGGGCTTAAAGAAATGCCAAGACTCAGTCGAAAAAACAACGAATCCCTTTTCGAAGAAATTCTCACCCTCGTCACCGTCCTTCCGTGGTGGGGCGGACCGCTTGTCGCCGCGTTGGTATACGTCTTCCTGGCCATGATCGTACCGGCGATCTTTATGGCAAATGCGACTGATTCCCCGGTAACTTCGCTCCCCTTTGGTGTTTTCTCCAAGGTCTCGGTCAGTGTTGCGCCGTTGGCCGCGGGGATAATCCTGCTCGTGGGTGCGGCCTCCCCGCTGAAGCGCTGGGCTACCGGCCGCGCCCTCGACACCCAGACCGGCGCGGAGAGTTTGCGGGAGTTGACTTGGCTGGAGTTTGAGCGCTTGCTGGCGGAAGCCTTTCGTCGGGAGGGTTATAGGGTGGAACCGGGCGGGGGTAGTGCGCCGGATGGCGGCGTGGATCTTCGCTTGTTTCGGGAGGGCCGGTTGATTCTGGTCCAGTGCAAGCATTGGAAGGTGTGGAAGGTGGGCGTGAAGATTGTGCGGGAGCTTCGGGGTGTGATGTCGAGCGAGGGCGCGGATGGCGGCATCGTGGTGACGTCGGGCAAGTTCAGCGGGGATGCGGTGGATTTCGCGCGGGCGAGCGGCATCCGGCTGGTGGACGGCGAGGAGCTACTGCTGATGATTCGCGCGGTGCAGCGCAGGCCCCAAGCGACGATGGCGACGGCATCAGCAAGTCCGGTAGCCCCGGTGGTTACGCCGGTGGCTGCGCCCGACACGCTTACGCCCGCGTGCCCGAAGTGTGGCGGGGTGATGGTCATCCGCACGGCGCGCCAGGGGGCGAATGCGGGCGGCCGGTTCTGGGGTTGTTCGGGCTATCCGCGTTGCCGGGGTATTGTGAATGTGGTGGCGCAGGTGGGAACGGACGTGAGGTAGCGGCGCTGTCCCTCCACGCACGCTTGTAAACCCCCGGTGAAATCCTCCATCATGGCGGCTCAACCCAAACCCTATGGAGCATGTCGCCATGTCCTCTTCTTCC
This sequence comes from Candidatus Hydrogenedentota bacterium, assembly GCA_016791475.1. Taxonomy (NCBI): domain Bacteria; kingdom Pseudomonadati; phylum Candidatus Hydrogenedentota; species Candidatus Hydrogenedentota bacterium. The sequence goes on along the minus strand of JAEUWI010000047.1, from coordinate 15,698 downwards.
CTTACCCGCCGATCCGCCCTTGGCGCCCTGGCCGCCGCGCCCACGGGCTTGCTCCTGGGCGCGTCCGCCGTTGCGGAAGACGCGCCTCAGCCCCTGAAGGGCAACCTGAAGCATTCGGTGTGCAAGTGGTGCTACAAGGACATGACGCTGGACGAGCTTGCGGTCCAGGCGAAGGCGATGGGCATTCTGGGCATCGATCTGCTGGGCGCGGAGGATTGGCCCACCATTCAGAAGCACGGTCTCACGTGCCCCATGGCGGCGGGTCCGGGCAGCATCAAGGAGGGGTGGAACAACCCGGCCCTGCACGATGATCTGGTGAAGAAATCGGAGGAGATGCTGCCGGCCATCGCGGCGGCGGGTCTGCCCAACATGATCGTGTTTTCCGGCAACCGAAACGGCCTTCCGGACGCGGAGGGCATCAAGAACTGCGCGGCGGGCCTCAAGCGCATCACGCCGCTGGCGGAGCAACTCGGTGTGACCATTTGCATGGAGCTGCTCAACAGCAAGGTGAACCACAAGGACTACCAGTGCGACAAGACGGCCTGGGGTGTGGCCCTGGTGAATGAGGTGGGTTCGGAGCGCTTCAAGCTGCTCTACGACATCTACCACATGCAAATCATGGAGGGGGACATCATCGCCACGATCCAGAGCAACATCCAGCATATCGGCCACTTCCACACGGGCGGCGTGCCCGGTCGTGCGGAGATTGATGAATCGCAGGAACTGAACTATACCCGGATCTGCCAGGCCATCGTGGAAACGGGCTACAGGGGCTTCATTGCCCAGGAGTTCATCCCGAAGAACGACCCCGTGACCTCCCTGCGCCATGCCGTCCAGATTTGCGACGCGTAGAGTCTACTCGAACTTGCTCGTGGCGTCGCGCAATTTCGCAACCGTCGCGTTGGCCTGCTCCAGGCGCTCGCTGAGCACGTGAATCACGTTGAGCAGCAGCTTCGCCGCCACGCCCTTGTCCAGGATTTGGTTAATCTGGCGCTCGTCCAGTGTGAAGAGTTTCACGTCGCTCTTGGCGGCCGCCGTGGCCGAGCGGGGCTTGCGGTTGAGCACGGCCATCTCGCCGAAGGCGTCGCCCACGTCGCAGATGGCGATCTGGCGCTTCTTATTGTAGATGGATACTTTCCCGCTCAGGACGATAAAGAGGTTGCTGCCGAGCATCCCCTCGTGGAAGACGGTCTGGCCTTCGCGAAAGTGGACGATGGTGCCGCTCTTGAGGATGAACTCGACCTCGCTGGGCTGAAGTCCGTTGAATATACGGATCTTCTTGGCATACATCTGATACTGTTCCTGGGTTCCCATGGATTTGTTCCTCGTTGCTGCAGACTGGCCACCCCGTATCCCTTGCCCGGCACCCCTTCGTTATAGCAGGACGGCATGGGAATAGCCAACTAAAAAGCAGTGTCTTCCCCGTGGAGGAGCCGGGCCAGCGCGTCCACGGATTCCACGATGTGGTCGGGCTTTCCCGATTCCAGCCGCGCCCGATCATGCCAGCCCCAGGTGACAGCCACGGTCACCGCATGGGCCGCGTGCCCCTCGATCATGTCGCCCCGAGTATCGCCGATGTACCAGGGCGTCGCGCCTCGGTGGGCCCGGTGGATCCGCCGGATCTTTTTCACCTTGCTGGCCTCCTGGTCTGAACCGACCACGCCGCTCAGTCCGGCGATGCCGTGGCGCGCCAGGAATTCCTCCGTGGCCGAGGTGACATTGGATGTGACCACGTAGACCGGGAATCGGGCGGTGAGGCGGTTGACCAGTTCGGGCATGCCGGGAAAAGGGAGCACCTGGCGATTCAACTCGGAGACTCGGGGCGCCAGGGTCTTGCCGAGGCGCCGGAGCTTGAGGATGGGCACGCCGGCCTGGATCAGGCCTTTGATGGCGTTGGTATCGAAGACATCCAGAAAGGCCTCCAGCGTGGTCGGACCTTCAAAGCCCAGATCGCGACAGCTCTCCACGAACACGGGAAAGTACGCCGCGAGGGAATCGGCGATGACGCCGTCGAAATCAAAGAGTATTACGCGTGAGGGCATTCGGGCAGTATAGCAGGCGACCGGTCGGATTCTCGTATTCGCCGGGGCAAAAGAAGAAACGCCACGACAATGGGACTCGTCATGGCGCACTCTTGGAGGAATTGTGTCCTGCGACAATAACTTCAGGTGCTGGGACAAACACCGTGGTCATTTGGACTGTCGCATTCCACGTTTGGGTGACTTCCGTGTCTTACTCGTCGCCTCAACATCCTTGTTTCGGCCTCGTGCTTTATCTATCGGCAGCCGTGACCGATCCTTTAGCCCGGGCCGTTCCACTTTTGCACCATGCCTGTTTACTTGCTAGAATAGCCAACCCTCTGGAAGGATACAGCCATGCGCACACTTATTTTCGGGGCCAAGGGCCAGTTGGGACGCGACCTCATTTCCGTGTTTCAACGGGAATGTGAAGTCGTCGGCCATGATTTGCCCGAGGTGGACATCGCCGACGAAGTGGCGCTCCAGCCCATCGTGGAAGCCTTCGGGCCCGACCTCCTCGTCAATGCCGCCGCCTATACCAATGTGGACGGCGCGGAAGACGACGTGGCCACCGCTTTCCTGGCCAATGAGACGGGTGCGCGCAACGTGGCCGAACTCGCGGCCTACCACCAGATCCCCGTGGTGTATATCAGTACGGACTACGTCTTCGATGGCACCAAGGGAACGCCCTACCTGCCTTCGGATCCCATGGCGCCCCTGGGTGTTTATGGCAAGACCAAGGCCGCCGGAGAGCACGCCACCATCGTGGCCAATCCGCGCCACTTCATCCTGCGCACCGCCTGGCTCTATGGCCCCGGCGGCAACAACTTCGTGGAGAAGGTCCTCCGTGCGGCGGAGACCCGCCCCGAGCTCAGCGTGGTGGACGACGAATTCGGGTCGCCCACCCACACCCTGGATCTGGCGGAGGCCGTCCTCGCCCTGGCGAAGACCCAGAACTACGGTACCTACCACGCCGTGAACACGGGCGCCTGCAACCGCCTGGAATTTGCCCGGGCCTTCCTGGAAATGGCCGGGGTCACCATCCCCGTGCGCCCCTGCAAGGCCGCCGACTACCCCTCGAAGGCCGCACGGCCCGCCTACTCTGTCCTCGATACGGCCGACCTCACCGCGGCCTCCAACTATGTCATGCGCCCCTGGCGCGAAGCCCTGGCCCACTACATGGAACGAAGGAATCACCATTCATGAAACGCATTATGGTCACCGGCGGCGCCGGATTCATCGGCTCCGCTTTTGTCCGCTGGCAGCTCGCGAATTACCCCGATGTCCACGTCGTCAACGTGGACAAGCTCACCTATGCGGGCAATCTGGAGAACGTGGCCGGGGTAGACCCCGCGCGCCACACCTTCATCCAGGGCGACATCGCCGATAAAGACGCGATGCTGAAGGCGATGGAAGGTTGCGACGCGGTGGTGAATTTCGCCGCCGAGACCCACGTGGACCGAAGCATCCTCGGTGCGGCGGAATTCCTCCGCACCAATGTGGATGGCGTGTGGAACCTGGCCGAATGCGCCAAGCAGCTCGGCACCGCCCGGGTCGTCTTCGTCTCCACCGACGAAGTCTATGGCAGCATCCCCGAGGGCTCCTTCAAGGAAAGCGACCCCGTCACCCCGCGCAACCCCTACAGCGCGGCCAAGGCCGGCGGCGAACTCATCGGCATGTCCTACTTCCACACCTTCGACGTGCCCGTCATCATCACCCGCGGCTCCAACACCTACGGTCCCCACCAGTACCCTGAAAAGGTCCTGCCCCTCTTCACCACCAACGCCATCGACCGCCAGTCCCTCCCCCTTTACAAAGGCGGCGAGCACAACGTCCGCGACTGGCTCTACGTCGACGATCACGCGTCCGGCATCGACTGCGCCCTGCGCAACGGTCAGCCCGGCGAAATCTACAATGTCGCCGGTGGCAACGAGCGCGAGAACATCGAGCTCACCCGCAAGATTCTCGAACTCACCGACCGCGACGAATCCCTCATTCAGTGGGTCCCCGATCGCCCCGGCCACGACCGCCGCTACTCCATCGACGCAAGCAAGCTCAAGGCCCTCGGCTGGCAGCCCGCCATGCCCTGGGAAGACGGCATGGCCACGACCGTAAAGTGGTACCAGGAAAACGAAGGCTGGTGGCGCAAGATCAAGTCCGGCGAGTTCAAGGAATACTACGCGCGCCAGTATGCGGCGCTGAAGGGCGCATAAATTCGAACCTGAAGTTGAGCAGACTCACACGCCAGGATCGGGCACCCCGATCCTGGCGTTATTCTTTTGGAATTGGAAAAGGGACTTCTGCGATTGGGGCATTACGGCATCAAATCGAGGCCCCGGTCTCGTTTCTACACCAACACGTGAATGCCATCGAATGTACTCTACGATACGTTCCCCGCGTAAACGCGTGTTTAATCAACATCTTACGCGCAACGTCCATTTCTGGCACGGAATCGGCTTCGTTTGCTCAAGCGCCGGTGGACGGCGTGAGGAGAGAGCAGGCCCCATGCAGGGGCGGAGGATAGTGCCATGATTACGTTGAACGATCTGACCAACGAAACCGAAGTGAACGTTCAGGAAGCTGCCGATGTGAAGGGTGGCCCGGCCTACATGAAACTGGGCGATATCAAGGGCGAAGCTACCGACTCACGTTACAGTGCGGTCGCGTTCGTGGGCGGATGGGGCAGCTCCATGTATCAATATTAATAACACCCAGGTAGTGTTGTGTTCCCCTTGCGGGAGAGCGCATAATATTTCCGGCGTGTTGCAAGTGATTCACCGGCCCGCGCCGGGCTCCAGATCGAAGGCGCCGATGGCCACAAAGTCGGGATCCAGATCCATGCCGCTGCGCGTGTGTTCGCGGCGGATTGTCTGCGTGCGACCATCGTTCAGGGTGTAGGTCGTTTCCATCCGCGCGCTCACCGGCACCGACTTGCCGTTGATCTTCTCCACCGCCACGTTGTCCATCGTGAAGTGTGTGCGCCGCACCGGCGCGCCGTCCACGGTCATTTTGCCCAGCTTCGGCAGATCCTTGTACTGGTCGCCATTGTTCTTCACCACTTCGGCTTTGCGCAGGGTCGCGTCGTCGCTCTCATCGAGCCACAGCGTGTAAAGACCGTGCTTCGACGTCGCCTCAACCACCACGCACGGTGTGTCGCCCACCACTTCGGTTTCCGGACGCACCTTTACGCTCTTCGCTTCGCGCAGCACCTGGGGCAGGGGTTGCAGGTCGCCCGCAAGGTAACCATCCAGCGCTTCGCCGCCATGGAGCAGGTCCAGCGCAAAGGCGCGGGCTTCATGCTCCGCCGCAGGCTTGGCCACGGGCACCGAATCCGATTCTTCACCCGTGCGAAGCGCCACCCGGGCCGTGGGCGTCAGCACCAGTCGCTCGTATTGCATCGCGGCATCGGCGGCGAGCGTCGGCGCGACCCCTGCGCTCACATCCAGTTTTTTGCCGTCGCGACAATAGCGCTGGACGTAATTCTGGGGCTGGGCGGCCACATCGGAGCCAAGCGGGGTGACATTTTCCGTAGTATTGGCCGTAAAGAAAATTTTCGGGACGTTGTAGGCATTTTCCAGGGCCGAAATGATGGACTCGGGCTGGGGCGGACCCGCGAGGGCGGGCAGGGCGGCGGTGGCCGATAAGGCGATGATTGCCAGTGACTTACGCAACATTGGATCTTCTCCTTTGTAGTTGATTTGCCGCGCACGGCCACAATATGTGGTAGGCACGGCTTCACTGCACCGTAGGAGTAGAATGCCCTGGGAGTCGAAAAGGTTCCCTGAACGGGGACTGTCCTGCACGGAAGGCCTCCAGAACAGATCAAGGGATCGGTGGTACCAATCACCGCCGGACCAGGGGAACGCGCCCATGCGTGCGGGACCGTCTCCCGTTTTGAGAGCGCGGGACGGACCGGTTACATCTGCGTGGCGTAATACATACCACCCAGGGCGAGGGCTGCGAAAAGCACGGCGAAAGTGATCTTGATCCAGCTCCAGGGACGTTCGCCCTGAACCTCGCCGGTGCGTCCGTTCACGAGGAAGCGGTAGATATTGTTGTGGTAGCGGTAGGCACTGATCCAGATGGGCAGGAGGATGTGCTTGAAGGTGATGCGGCTGTATTGCGTGGACACCTGATGGATCAACTGCACGTCACCGCCAATATCGTGGCGGATGGTGTCGCGGATGACGGGGTCCATCCGGTACTTGGCATACTCGAAGCCCGACTCCAGCGTGACGTGGTAGCTCTCGGCCTTGAAGCCACTGAGGTACTCGTCCTGGTAGGGCGAAATATTGGACAGGTCCCAGGGCTCCAGGGCGTCGGTCTTTTCCTTGGGCAGGGAGTCGCTCGCGAGGACGAGTACATCGTCGAAGCCGTTGCGCACGCGGCCACTGGCGGGATACCAGCGCGTCTTCTGCACCATGCGGGTCTGGGTCTGGTTGCGGCCGTTGACATTGACCGTATAGGTCTCGGTTTCCCAGTAGTGCTCGCCGCGCTGACCGGTGTACTGCGTGTCAGCCTGGCAGTCGAAGGTCCAGTAGGGCATGTATACACCCTGAAGGCGCTCCACCTGCTTTGCACGTTGCTTCAGCGCGTTGGGGGCAAACCAGAGGCTGTGGATCCAGTCGCGGAAGGCCGTCTGGGCGTCTTCCCGGCGAATTTTGAACGAGAGTAGTCCCCGAGGTTTGAATACGCGCTTTGCTACGGCCGCCTGCACGATGGGCGTGCCGCAGAAGGGACACTCGTCGGCCGCCACATTCGCCCCCAGCGTGGAAGAGGCGCCGCAGGAGCCGCACTTGACCTCCATGCGCTCTTCCATATCCTCCGTAACGGCGAGGTTTTCCAGCGCGGCGTGGTAGTCCTGCTCTTCCACGGCAACGTCGAGCGCGGCGATAGGATTCTCATGGCCGCAGTACGGGCAGGTCAACTGATTGGCGCCGGGGTTGAATTCCAGCGAGGCGCCGCACTGGCCGCATTCAAACTGCTTGTCGAGCTTTACCATGCTGAGGTTTCTCCCCGCGATTGCAGATTCTTCCGAGAACAGCAAGGGTATCAAAATTGAACTCGGGGTACCAGCGCGAATGGAACCGCGCAACAAACAAGGTTGTGGGTGACGGGGTTCTAAATTCGCGAAGCACACGGCGCGCGAATCCGATCACCCTGGGCCGTGCCACGCGATTTGGCAACGCCGATTCGTGTGCCAGTCACCAAGTAAGTGCGGCCCATGAACGACTACGGATCCGCACGGCGGGATTCCGATCCGGTACCGCTCTTCCAGCCGACACCTTCTGGACGCCACAAGAGAATCGAGCCGCTCTTTCATACTCTTGATTGCGGCATCGGGCCTTGGTCTCACTGAGCACACGAATCGGCGTTACCGAATCGCGTGGCACGACTTGGAGTCCCGAGGATTGCCGGAAATCTTCTTCGCAATCCGGAGTCCAGCGCCACCCGCGACTTCTACGCCCGGGCGACGGGTCGCTTCGCACCGCCCCGGGGTGCGGAGAGTTTGATCACCAGCAGCTCCAGCGCGAGCATCTGATCGGTGCCCGTGCTGCGGATGGCCAGGTGGGTTTCGGTGCACAATGCGAATGCCCGCTTGAGCTTTTCAAGCCCGAGCTTATTGGCCAGGGGCATCACCTTCTGGGCTTGAAAATTACTCTTGATGGTCGCCTGTGTCTGCGGCATGGCGCGATAGGCGCTGTCGAGGAGCCAGTTGATCAGGCCCATGATTTCGTCGGGCGACTTGCCCATATCTTCCAGTTGAAACAGCGTGCTCAGGGCCTTGTCGGGGTTCGACGCCGCGATCGCGTCGGTCAGCGCCCAGACCGTCTCCTCGGCCACATCGGCACAGGCGGCGACCACATCGTCCTGGGTCACTTTCGGCGCCTCGCCCACGTAAGTGGTGACGAGGTTGATGGCGTTGTTGATGTCGCCCAGGCGGCTGCCGCCCCGGTGGATCAGTTCGTTGATGGCGCCGCCGTCGATATCCTTGCCGCGGTTCTGGACTTCGGCGCGGATCCACATGGTCAGGGCGCGATCATCGAGTTGGGGGCACTCCACGATGGCCCCGCCCTTCTGGCAGGCCTTGTAGAGCTTCTTGCGCTTGTCCACCGTTTCCGCGATGAGGATGAGAAGCGTGGTTTCCGAGGGGGACTCGATATATTCAATCAAGGGCAGAAGGGGGGAGCCCTTTTCGCCGGACATGGCGTTGTAGCGCGCGGCGTTGCGCACGATGAGCACGCGCCGCTCCACCAGGAAAGGCAGCGTCTGGGCCTCCAGCACGATCTCGCCCGGCTTGCTTTCGTCGGCGTGGTACACGCCCAGGCACATGTCGCGCATGCCCGGATCCACGTGGGTGGCGATAATCCGCTCCACGGCGCGCTCCGCCAGGGCCGGTTCCCAGGGCTCCTTGCCAAAGGCCGCGGCGCCCGGCGCAAACAGGAGCACGGGCGGCAGAGGCTTCTTCCCGATTTGTTCAAGCAGTTCGTTGGCGTGCATGGGGCGAAGGCCTGTGGGCGGCGACGTTGCGCCGACAATGTTGCAGGGACATCAGGGACGACAGGGACGGCAGGTTAAGAGGTTCTGCAGTCTCTGCCGTCCCTGATGTCCCTGTGAATTCAAGTCAGGTGCGCGGGTCCGGATATTCTCAGGATTCCGGCCAGGGCTCGACGGTGCGGTAGAAAATGTCCGATGCCAACTGCTCCAGCGCTTCGGCGGCGGCCCGGTTTTCCTCGTCGGTGGCGAAAGAGCGGACGGGCGGAAGGAAGACCTCCGCATTGCCCCGGAGCCGATCGGAAGACTGGCCCGCCGCGCGGGTGTAGTAGCTGGTCTCGCCGGCCATGAGTTTCTCTTCCCACAGCACCTCGCCCTTCTGAACATCGGTCAAGCGCACACCCGCCGTGATTACGAGAAGGTACTGGGTCACTTCGTCGTTCTGATCGAAGGTAAGACCCTTGAGCTGGTAGTTGAGAATCACGCCCTCCAGCAGCAGATCCGCCTGATCGGGCGCCACCACGTCGAGTCGGCTGTCGTTGATAAACTTGCGGGTCACGGCGTTGGTCAGGGGCGCCTGGAGATCGTACTCCCGCGTCTTGTCATAAAAGGGCGACACGGCGATGGTTTGATATTGGGGGTCCAGCGAGCTTTGGGTGGTATAGCCACAGCCCGCGAGAATCGCGCCAACCACCAGGGTCATCGCGGTACGTGTAATCCACCTGCTCATTGAAGCGTTACCGTGGCGGCGGCGGGACTGCCGATGTGTTCCACGCCCTGGTGGGCCTCCAGCCAGGCGGAGGCCGTCTGGGCCGCTTCGCTGTCCGGATACTTGTCCACCACCACTTCATAGTAGATCTTCGCCGAGCCGAACTTGCGGCGCTTCTCGTAGAACTTCGCTGTCAGCAGTTGCTGCTGGGCGATGCGCTCCTGCATCTCCGCCTGTTTCACGCGCAGGTCGGGCAGGCGCTCATCGTCGGGGTAGCGGCTGGCGAAACTCTCCACCGCGTCGATGGTGAGCTGGCTCGGGGTCTGGTCATAGTCCGCCGGCAGGGACATGTCGTAGTAGCACATGGCCAGACCATAGCTCGCCTCGTCCACCCAGTCGGAACCGGCGTAGTCTTCGATCACGCGGCGGTAGTCGAAGGCCGCTTCAAGATAGTTTTCCGTGGTATAGCGGCACAGGCCAATCTGGTACTGGGCCCGAGCGGCTTCCGAGGTGAAGGGCTGGTTTTCCACCACCATGGAGTAGACCTCCACCGCGCGCTTCAGCGGGCGCTTCTTCCACAGGGTCCACTTCTCGTCCATTTTCCTCTGGCCGCGCTCGAAATATAAATCGCCGATCTCGTATTGCTTGGCGATGGCTTCGTCGTAGTGATCCGTTTCCGGATAGGTGGCGATCAGCGTCTGAAACTCCTTCGCCCCTTCCAGCCACTTGCCCTGGGCCACGCGGATCTCGCCCCGGAGGAACTGGTTGTCGTCCCGGAACTCGCTGTCCTCGTAGAACTGGGTGAACTTGCGGGTCTCGCGCCAGGCGTTGTCGTATTTTCCCTCCAGCAGGAGGCTGCGGGCATACTCCAACTGGAGCTGGGGCGTTTCCTTCGGCAGGCGCTTCAAGTTGACCCAGCGGCCCGTCTGGGGCGTCCAGGTCCACTGGGCAAAAGCGTCCAGGCTGCCAAGGCTGAGGACCAACAAGCCCATGAGGGCAATGCGCTTACGCAAATCCATCCAAGTATTCTCCAGTCAATCCGGGCGGCCCGCGCACCGAATGACACTTGTATTTCACGGCCAACCCGCAGCGTCCGAATGGTCCCGCCGCATGTATCCCATGGTAATCTGGCTTTGATACTAACAGGAGCCCCTGGGAGAAGGCAAATACGGGGAATAATCGGGCGGTTGCCACTTCCCGGATCATGGGATATACTGTAACGACGATGAATGTGGAATTCGAGGACGATGACTTGGATCGCCTGGAAGTGGATCCGGAATTCGACGCGGGGCTCTCACCCGGCGTCGTCAGAGCCTTTCGAAAATGCCTGAACATGATTCGAAATGCCCCCGACGAACGGATCTTCCGGTTGAGCAAGGGGTTGCACTTTGAAAAACTTAAGGGCAACCGCGAGGGTCAGCATTCCATGCGACTCAACAGCCAGTTTCGACTGATCCTCCGGCTCGAAGGCTCCCTGGAGCAAAAAGTCGTTGTCGTAATGGCCATCGAGGACTATCACTAATGCGAGCACAAGAGACAGGCGTGGCGAGGCGAATCCCCGCCGAGGCTTTTCCGCCGGGAGAGTATCTCCAAGATGAGCTTGACGCCCGAGGGCTGTCCCTGGCCGAATTCGCCGTCGCGATAGGCCGCGATCCAGAGAACCTGAACCGCCTCCTCCACGGCAAGGCGCAGCTTACCGCGGACATCGCACTTCAACTCGAAGAGACCCTCGGCTTGGACGCACACTACTGGCTGAATCTCGAATCCACCTACCGCCTGGCGAGAAGCCGTGAACGGCGATTCGCTCAGCGCAAGGGCGCTTAGACCGCGAAACGGCCAATAGGTCCATTTCCCGCCCGGTTGCTATCGGCCCGGCCAACGCGCTACGATCATGCCCGTGGTCGTCAGGCCGCTACACAACCCACTTAGACCGCCTTCCCCGTGCCATCCCTCATTTCCAGCGCTGGTGCGGGTTGTCGTTTCATACAACCCCAGGCATTTCGTTTGAGCAAAGCACCCAAAAAAGAAGCGGGCAGCAAGCCCGAGGCCGCCGATCCCCATGATCTGGAGAAGGACGGCCCCATCATCATCGAGGGCATCGAGGACGAAATTCCCGATGAAGTCCTGCGCCTGGAGCTGGAAAAGTTCGAGGGGCCCTTCGAGGTGCTCCTGTACCTGATTAAGTCCCAGGAAATCGATATCTTCGACATCCCCATCGTCAAGGTAACGGAGCAGTACCTCCGCTTCCTGGAAATGATGACCTACGACAACCTGGACGCGGCGGGCGATTTCCTGGTGATGGCCGCCACCCTGATCCAGATCAAATCGAAGATGATCCTTCCCGTCGACGTGGTGGAGGAGGAAGAGGAAGAGATCGAGGAGGACGATCCGCGCCTCGAGCTGGTCGAAAAGCTGCTGGAGTACCGGAAGTACCGTGATCTGTCCCTGGCCCTCGCGCGCCGCGGTGAAATCGCCGAAGACTACTTCCCCCGCTCCGCCAAGCCCAAGGTGGAGGCCGATCCCGACGAGGACGACGGTCTGCTGGACATCACCCTCTACGACCTCATGAAAGCCATCCGCGCGATCCTCCGCTACGTGTCCGCCAAGCCCTTCCACGAAGTGGAACTGGAAGGCGCTTCCGTGGATGAAAAAATCGCCTATATCCAGGAGTTGCTCCAGGATCGGGAGAGCCTGTCCTGGGCCGACCTGAAGGCGGACAATACCCAGAAGGTCCATCTCGTGTGCTGCCTCCTGGCCATCCTGGAACTGTGTCGCATGCGCCGCATCCGCTGCCACCAGCACAGTACCTATGGCGAAATCCGCCTCTTCGCGCGCGAGCGCACCGACGCGGATTATGGCGAGGACTCCTACGACGAGGAGCAGGAAGCAAGAGCCGGGGCCGATGTGGTGGAGGCGTGAGCCCAAGCCCCTCGGCCGGCGGGGGGAAGACGCCGCCGCGCGCTTCCTGAAGAAGCAGGGCTACCGCATCCTGGAGCGCAACCGCTTCCTGGGCAAGTACGAAATCGACATCATCGCCCGCGAGGGCGACACCATTGCTTTCGTGGAGGTTCGAACACGCAAAGTGCTGGACGATTTTCCCCCGGAGGATTCCGTCGGCCCGCGCAAGCAACAGCACATCCGAAGCGCGGCCCAGCGCTACATCGACCAGGCCGACGACCCCACAGTCTACTACCGCTTCGACATCGTCAGCGTGATCATGCCCGACCAGGGCGCACCCACAATCACCCTCTTCCGCGATGCCTTCGGCGGCTGAAAAACGGACCGGACCAGCAGCGCGGGGTGGTGGGGAAGTGCAACCGGGGGCTTTCCCCGCATCTCCAACGCAAGTTGCATCCCCTTCGCGCCACCACGTAAGGTGGCGCGCATGCCCGCTGATCAAGTAGAAACTTCGCCCCGCATGTCCCGCGTCGCGCCTTTCGCGCCCCTCGCGATCGCGGGTTTCTTTCTCGCCGTGGCCCTGTTTCACGGGCTGCGCACCACCCGCGACTTGCAGTGGCACCCCGGCAACGACGCCTATCGCGATATCGCCCTCGCCCAAATCATCCTCGACGGCGACTATCCGGCCGACTACCTCTACGCGGACGAATGGCTGTGGTACAACCCCCTCACCGGCGCACTCATCGCGGCGGGAGCCTGGGCCGCGGATGTGCCGCCGCCCCTGGCCAACGTGCGTATGGCCCCCTGGCTCAATCTCATCGTACCCATCGCGTTCTTTGTTCTGGTCTGGTATCTCACCGACGCGTGGATCGCGCTGCTCGCTCTGGTGTCATTCCTGTTCCTTCTGCCGCAGGACAGGCCCAGTTTCGTTTCGGCCGGCTATTCCCCCTGGCTCCTCGCGCCCCACCTTTCCCAGGCGCTTTTCTACGCCACCCTCCTCGCCTGGGTCGTTCACCTGCGCAGCGCGTCCCTGCGCTCCGCCCTCGCGGCGGGATGCCTCCTCGGACTCACCTTTCTGGGCCACACCGCGCCCGCCGTGCTCCTCGGCGCGATTATGGTCATCACTGCGACCTTGTCCACGCTGCGGGAAGCGCGCGCGGGACAGCGCTCTTCCGCGCTGGCGCGCTCAACCCGCCTCGGCGTCGCATTGGTTGTCGCTTTCGTTGTCAGTCTTCCCTTCACCATCTCGATTCTCTATCGATACCACCTTCACGTCGTCAATCCCAGGCCCACCGAATGGGTTTGGGAAGGCGCCGCGCTGGAAAACCTGCCGAGCATTCTTACAGACCTGATCAGCTTCAAGAGCGCCTTCATGGTCGTCGGCCTGATCGCGATCTTCTTCCGCGCGCTACCACGTTTCGTCAAGGAGGTTGTCCCGACATGGCTCGCCGTCGCTTCCGCCTTTCTGCTGTACAGCCTGCTCGCCCAGTGGGCCGCGCGGCACGGCATGACGCTGCCCCAGATCAATCCAGGCTACCACTACGTGCTCTACCTCATCGCGATAGGGCACCTTCTCTTTGCGCTGGGACTCGTCTGGATCGTGGAACGCATTCTGACAGGTTCGCTCTCGGGCGAGCGCAAGAAAATGATGTCGTTGGTCCGCGTGCTCGGCGTCGTCGCGCTTGCCGCCGTCTTGTTCGCAACGAACTACAGAGACTTTCGCGTGTGGCACGGCTTCACCCGGGATCACGGCGTGGCCCTGCGTCGCCTGGATCAGTTGGACAGTTTCGCGCCTTACTACTGGATCGTGGAGAACACCAAACCCGGCGCCGTGTTCCTCAGCAATGATCGGCCTGGGCTCTACTGCGTGGCCGCCGCGGGCAGACGCGTGGTTGCGAATGACCCCTACTTTTCCAGCCTCTATGTACCTTATGCCCCACGGGCGGAGGCCCGGGAGCTCTTGTGGACCGCACTGCGGGAAAAAGATGAAAAGACCTTCAAAGAAGCGGCGAAGGCCTGGCGCGTGGCCTATGTGCTCGCGGAAGGGGAACAACGGGACTGGGCGGCCCAATCCGAATTCAGCGATCTGGAGGAGGTCTTCGCGTCAACGCAGTTCACGATCTACCGCCTGCCCGTGTGGGCGCACTAATGTCGTCGCCGCCGTCCCTGGAACCCTGGCCACGGCCCCAACAGTTTCAGATAGATCTGCCCCACCACGACCACATACACCACCGCCAGCGGCAGCGACCAGTCCATACCCCACACGACCCGAGCATTCCCCCGATCCACGCCATCCAGCCCATAGAAGAAGTACATGTTCAGGTTCGTAAGCACCGCGAAGGCAACCGCTACTGAAAGCCATTTCCTCTCCCGCCAGGCCAGGTAGCCGGCCACCAGCATCGTGGGCACGAGGTGATTCTCGTGGGCGCCTTTGTTGAAGAGAAAATAGGACAGATAACCCGCGAGCATGAAACGCCACAAGTTTTCCGGCGTCGAAGGCGCGCGCCATTGTCGCCAGAGGGCCAGCGCGAAGGTCGAATAGAAAAGCACCTTCAACAGGCCCAGCACCCGCGTGTCCTGTGTGCGAATCACGTCGATGTAGCCGTTTTGCAGCGGGCCGTAGCTATCCGGCCAGACGACGTGCATGGCCCAGGTGAGGAGCCAGCCCAGGTTCATGGCGTAGCCGCTGAGGGTGTCGTGGGCCGCGCCCCGCGCGAGGGAGAGCATGGAACCGCGCCCGAGCAGGAGCAGCACGACGGCCAGCAGCAACACGGCGGGAAGGTACGGCATCGCGCGTCTTGCGATGGCGCGGATCTCCATCGGCGACTGGAAAAGCCCACGCAGAAAATGCAGCCCAACAAAGGGGACGAAGACCAGGAATTGCCATTTGATCAACACCGCGATGAGCAACAGGAAGGCCGCGCGCCCCGGCTTTTCTTCGGTGCTGGCGTGCATGCCCAGGAGCCAGAAGGGCACGCAGTAGATGTCGAAATAGCCATAGACCACGCCATTCAGCAGGAATGCCGCGACGAAAGCCACGGCGAGCCAGGGGCTTCGCGTCACGTGGCGCACGGCCAGCGCACTGGCCACCAGCGCCAGCCACAGACTCAAATCAAAGCTCGTGAGTCCCCACGCGGGCCACACGTGGTCGGGCAGTCCAATCCAGGCGGAAGCATTGTGCGCGAGGACCAGCAGCAGCATGCCCAGCGGCGGCTGGAGAATGTGTCCTTCGCCGGTGGTGAAGCCCTGCACGAAGCCCAGCCGATTCAGATTATCGACCCACATCTTCCACACGTTGACATCCGCGGTGCCGGGCAAGGCGGCGAGGAGCAGCGCCAAGAGCAAAAGCGATGCAAGGACGATCAGGGATGTACGGCTGTAGGACAAGGCTCAACCTCTGTTTGTCAAAGCGAATAGGGAAGAGGAGGAGCAACCATAGTACCGCAAGCGCATCTTCTTCCGTGAAATCCCGTGCCCTTCCGTGGTCAAAAATGAATCGTGACCAGTAGAGTAGGGTGGGGCCGTAGCCCCACCCCCTCGTCAAACCGGACGTGCAGATTTCCCGCATCCGGCTTTCC